>JAUJME010000042.1 GCA_030447005.1 Solirubrobacteraceae bacterium
TGGAGAAGATGACGGGCCGCCCGATGCGCGTGTGGGACGGCGAGTGCCACGTCCACGCCGGCATCCGCCCCCGCGACATCGGCGACATGCGCGCCGCCCACCCGGGCGCCGACTTCCTCATCCACCCCGAGTGCGGCTGCTCGACCTCCGTCATGGAGTACGTGGCGGCGGGCGACGTGAGCGCCGACGGTGTGCACATGCTCTCCACGGGCGGGATGCTCGCCCACGCGCGCGACGCGGCGCCGCGCTCGACCGCCATCGTCGCGACCGAGACCGGCATGCTGCACCCGCTGCGGATGGCGGCGCCCGACGTCGACTTCGTCGCCGCCAACGAGGCCGCGAGCTGCCGCTTCATGAAGATGATCACGCTGCCCAAGCTGCGCGACGCGCTGCGCGAGGGCGGCCCGGTCGTCAAGGTCCCCGACTCAATCGCCGAGCGCGCGCGCCTGCCGATCGAGCGGATGGTGGCGATCGGCTAGGGCGGGGTGGGCCGCCGCTCGGGGCGAACTGCGGCTGGTGAAGGAGGGAGCAGGATCGAGCGCATGGTCGTGCCCCGTATAGGGGTCGAACCAGGCGCTCGGGATCGAGTGTGCGATTCAGCCCCATATACGGGTCCAATCGCACACTCGGCCTGAGCGGGCGGCCCCGCCGGCGCGGCCCTACTTCGCCAGCAGCTCGAGCGAGACGAAGTAGAGGGCGTCGCCGTCGCGCTCGACCTCGGCCGAGTGCACGAGGGTGCCGGGGCGCAGGCTCGGCAGGCAGTCGGCCGCGGGGGCGTCGTCCTCGGTGGCCTCGGCGTCCTCCGGGTCCTCGACGCTCTCCTCCTCGTCCGGCTGCGCGCTCGAGGCGCCGGCCTCGCCCTCCGCGTCCTCGTCGCCGGAGGCGTCGGCGTCCTCCTCGTACTCCTCCTCCACCTCGTCCTCGCCGACCTCCTCCCCGAGATCCACGTCCTCGTCGTCGCCGGACTCGTCCTCGCCGTAGGCGTCGTCGGCCTCGGAGTCGCACCCGAGGTCCGACCCCTCGCCGAGCTTCGCGGCCAGGGCGCCGCCGCGGGCGAGGGCGATCGTCACGAGGTCGCCGGCCACGCTCTTGATCACGCCGGCGCTCTCGTCGCCGTCGCGGGTGCCGTCGCGGTCGGAGTCGCGCTTGCCGGGGTCGTAGCCGAAGCGCATCTCGGCGGCGTTGGCGAGGCGGTCGCGGTCGCGGTCCTCGCGGCCGTCGGCGCGGCCGTCGCGGTCGGAGTCGCGCTTGCGCGGGTTGGTCTTCGAGCGCCACTCGGCCCACGTGCTCAGCCCGTCGCGGTCGGCGTCGCGCTTGGCCTGGTCCTTCTTGACCGACAGCCCGTTGGCCCGCTCCCAGCGGTCGGGGATCCCGTTGCGGTTGCGGTCGGCCGACTTCGCGGTGGCGGCGGCCGGGACGGCGAGGAGGAGCAGGAGGCTGAGGCAGGCGATGAGGAGGCGGCGCATGCCTCAGCTATCGGCGCTCCAAGCGTCCGCACGCAGTGCACTGGACGCACGGACGAGAACGGCCGCGGGCGCTAAGGCTCGCGGATCAGGCCGGCTCGGGCATGAGCTCAACGCCGCGCTGGGCGGCCTCGCGGACGACCGGCAGCTGCTCGCGCCGGCGCTCGAACTCCGCGGGCGTGTAGCAGTGCACGTCGGCCGGGCCGCCCATCTCCAAGCCGTCCCACAGCGAGCCGGCCTGGTGGACGCGCTCGAGCCAGGGGATCCCGTCGAAGTGGTCGGAGACGAGCACGATCACGTACTCCGGGCCGCGCTCGCGCTGCGGCCCGGCGCCCTGGAGGTCGGCCAGCCGGGCCCCGCCCAGCAGGGCCCGCTGGATCGGCCAGCGATCGGCGACCCGCTGCACGTAGCGATCGAGCTCGCGCCGGTTGAGCCCTTCGAGGTCCACTCGGGCGCCATCATCCTCTGCGCCGCGGCGGCACGCAAGCGCGCCTCAGTCGAACTCGCCGGCGCTGTGCGGCCCGACGCACGCCACCGACAGCTCCTCGGAGATCCCGCGCGCGATCCCCGCGACGTCCTCCTCGGTCACCGCATCGAGGCGCGCGATCGCCGCGTCGGGGTCGATGTCCTCGTCGAAGACGATCCGCTGGTTGGCGGCGTAGCGCGCGACCGCGTTGGTGTTCTCGAAGGCGAGGACCCGGCGGCCGGCGGAGTAGGCGCGGGCGCGGTCGACCTCCCCCGGGCGCGGCCCTTGAGTCCGCAGCTCCTCGACGATCTCGCGCATCCGCCCGAACGCCTCGACGCACTTGCCCGACTCGAGGCCGGCGGAGAGCTGGAGGATCGGCACGTCGGCGAAGGAGTGCTCGAGCGAGTAGACGGAGTAGGCGAGGCCGCGCTGTTCGCGGATCTCGTCGAACAGGCGCGAGCCCATCGAGCCGCCCAGGAGCGTCGAGTAGACGGCGAGGGCGGCGCGCTGGCGCGGGTCGGAGGGGTCGACCTGCGGGCGGTAGGACATCCGCAGGTGCGACTGGTTGGAGTCGCGCTCCTCCACGAGCGTCGTGGGGGAGAACGGCGGCGCCGGCTCGTAGCCCCCGTTCGGCTGGAGTGACGGGAAGCGGCCGAAGAGCTCCTCGAGCCGGCCCGTCTCGGGCAGCGAGTCGAGGTTGCCGACGACGAACGCGCCGCCGCGCGCCCCCGCCCACCGGCGCTCGCGGAACGCGACGATCGCCTCGCGCGAGAAGGAGCGCAGGTGGTCCTCCGGCCCGAGCACGGGCCGGCCGAGGGGGTGGTCGCCGAACGCGGCGCGGTCGATGAGGTGCTCGGCGACCACGGAGGGCTGGTCGTTGGCCCGGGCGATCTCCTGGATGACGACGCCGCGCTCGCGGTCGAGCTCCTCGGCGTCGATCCGCGGGCGGCCGACGAAGTCCGTCAGCAGGTCGATCGCCTCGCCGACCACCTCCGCCCGGCAGGTGACGTGGAAGGCGACGAGGTCGTGGGAGGTGTAGGCGTTGAGCATCGCCCCCATCGCCTCGGCCGTCTCGTTGACCTTGCGGTAGTCGTCGTAGGTCTCCCCGCCCTTGAACACCAGGTGCTCGAGGAAGTGGGCCATCCCGTTCTCCTCCGGGCGCTCCGTCCGCGCGCCGGCGTCGAAGGCCACGAGCACGGTCACCGCCCGCGTCCCCTCGAGGCCGACGCGGTAGAGGGGCAGTCCATTGGCGAGGGTGGAGGAGTCGATGATGGGCATGCCCTGACGATAGAGACAACTGCAAAGACCCTTGCATGCAGGGATTCCTGCCCTGCGTGCGCCGGCCGGCCGCTAGGTTGCCCGCCGATGGCCGCCACCGAACGCCACCTCCGGCGCCGCCCGGACCGCTCGCACCCGCGCCCGGCCGGGACGCCCGCACCCGCCGCGGCGCTCGCCACCCCGGGCGCGATCGTCGAGCTCCAGCAGGTCGCCAAGCTCTACGACACGCACGCCGGCCTGCACGACGCCACCTTCGCGATCAACCCGGGCGAGTTCGTCTTCCTCGTCGGCTCCACCGGCTCGGGCAAGTCGACGATCATGCGCCTGCTCACCAAGGAGCTCGAGCCGACGGGCGGCACGCTCCGGGTGGCCGGCCGCGACCTCGCCGAGATCCCGCGCGCCCGCGTCCCCTACTACCGGCGCAACATCGGCGTGGTCTTCCAGGACTTCAAGCTCCTGCCCAACCGCACGGTGCACGACAACGTCGCCTATGCCCTCCAGGTCACCGGCGGCACGCGCCGCGACATCCGCGCCAAGGTGCCCGACATCCTGCGCCTCACGGGGCTCTCGACCAAGCTCCACAACTTCCCCGACCAGCTCTCGGGCGGCGAGCAGCAGCGCGTCTCGGTGGCGCGGGCGTTCGTCAACCACCCGCCGCTCCTGCTCGCCGACGAGCCGACGGGCAACCTCGATCCCGAGACCTCGATCGGGATCATGCAGCTGCTCTACCGGATCAACCGCACCGGCACCACGGTGATCGTCGCCACCCACGACAACGTGATGGTCGACAAGATGCGCCGGCGCGTGATCGAGCTGCGCGAGGGCCGCGTGGTCCGCGACCAGGAGGCCGGCCGCTACCGCCACGACGAGTCCACGCGCGAGTTCGCCGCGCGGCTGCGCAACGACCCGCCCTCCGATCCGCGGCTCTGGAACTCGTGAGGGTCGGCTTCTTCCTGCGCGAGGCGCTGCGGGCGCTCCAGCGCAACGCCGCGCCGTCGTTCGCCGCGATGGCCACCGTGGTGGTCACCGTGCTCGTGCTCGGCGTCTTCATCCCGGTGGTGCAGGCGACCACGGGGGCGGCCGACGAGGTCCGCGGCAAGGTCATCGCCGACGTCTACCTGAAGTCGGGCGTCACGCCGCGCGACGTCGAGCGCGTCCGCCGGCTGATCGAGAGCGCCCCGGCGGTCGGCCGCGTCGAGTACATCTCCAAGGCGCAGGCCTACGCCGAGGAGAAGAAGCGCAACCCCGAGGCCTACGACCTGCTGGGCGCCAACCCCCTGCCCGACACCTTCCGCGTGACGCCGGTCGACCCCGACGAGATCTCGAAGATCCGCAACGCGCTCGCTCCGCTCTCGCCGAGCGGCGAGCGGACCGTCGCCGACCCGGCGATCGACGAGGTCAAGAACCGCGAGGAGGACACGAACAAGATCCTCTCGGCCACCCGCGTGGTGAAGCTGACCATCGCCGGCCTCGCCGTCCTGCTGGTGATCGCCTCCGTGCTGCTGATCGCCAACACGATCCGCCTCTCGCTCTACGCCCGCCGCCGCGACGTCGAGGTGATGAAGCTCGTCGGCGCCACGGACTGGTTCATCCGCTGGCCGTTCGTGATCGAGGGCGTGCTGGTCGGCGCGCTCGGCGGCGTGATCGCCGTGCTGGTCCTCGCCGTCATGAAGGTCGCGCTGGTCGACCCGCTGGCCGCCGACTTCGCGCTCATCGCGGCGCCCGACACCATGAACTTCGGGCTGCTGGTCGTCGTGCTGCTGCTCGCCTCGGTCGGCGTCTCGGCCGCCGGGTCGGGCCTCTCGCTACGCCGCTTCCTGCGCGTCTAGGCGCGCCGCCGCCGCCTCGGGCTCGCCGCGCACCACCACGAGGGCGACGTCGTCGCGCGGGTTGCCGTACTGGAGCGCGGCGCGCTCGAGGCGCGAGGCGATCGCCCCGGCCGGCATCCCGGCGGTCGACTCGAGCACGGCGGCGAGGCGCTCGTCCCCGAGCAGGCCGTCGGGCGTGCGGGCCTCCGAGACGCCGTCCGTGTAGAGGACGAGCGCCTCGCCCGGCGCCAGGGCGACCTCGACGTCGTGGACCGTCGGGTCGGCGACCCAGCCGAGGATGGAGCCCGGGCGCCCGACCGGCTCGGCGCGCCCGCCGCCGCGCAGGACGATCGGCAGGGGATGGCCGCCGACGGCCACCGTCGCGTGCAGGCCGCCCTCGGGCAGCACGCGCACGCGGGCGAAGGCGACGGTGCAGTAGCGTCCGGAGGCGCCCCGCTCGCCGGCGAGGGCGTCGTTGAGGACGGCGAGGACGCCGCTCGGCCGGGCCTCGTATCTTGCGGCGGTGCGCAGGGTGTGGCGCGCGAGGCCCGTCAGGGCGGCGGCGGGCGCGCCCTTGCCCGTCACGTCGCCCACCACGAGGTCGAAGCCGTCCTCGCGGGCGATCACGTCGTAGAAGTCGCCGCCGACCACGCTGCCGTCGCCGGCGGGGCGAAAGCGCGCGGCGAGCTCGGCGCCCGGGACCTCGGGGAGGTGCCCCGGCAGGAGGCTCGCCTGGAGCGCCGCGGCCACCTCGCTCTGGCGCTCGTAGAGCCGCGCGTTGTCGAGCGCCAGGGCGGCCCGCCGGCCGAGCTCCTCGGCCAGGGCGAGATCCTCGGCGGTGTAGGCGCGGTCCTCGCTGAGCGAGAGGAAGGCGAGCGCGCCGATGATCCGCCCTCGCGCGCGCAGCGGGACGATCATCGCCGCGCGCGCGAAGTCCTGGCGCAGCACGCCGGTGCGCGCCGCCGAGGGACCCAGCACGGAGGGCCCGTGGCCCGAGACGATCTCCGAGCGCCCGCTCATCACGACGCGGGCGAGCGGGTCGCGCGCGCCCTCGGGGATCTCATGGCGCGCCGGCAGGTCGCGGACGAGGCGCTCGATCGCCGGGTCGGCGGCGGCCGCGGCGATCCGCGTGACCTCGCCGCCGCCCACCTCGTCGACGATGCAGACGTCGCCGAAGAACGGCACGGAGAGCCGCGCGAGGGAGTCGAGCGTCGAGCGCAGGTCGAGGGAGGCGTCGAGCAGCGGGCTCGCCTGGGCCAGGAACGCCGAGCGGCGCTGGGAGGCCTCGGCGAGCGCCCGGGCGCTCCGCTCGCGGGCGAAGAGGCGCTCGCGCTCGCGATAGGCGGTGACGTCGACCTGGACGCCGACCCGGCGCACGACCCGGCCCCGGTCGTCGTGGATCGGCGAGACGTGGACCTCGTTGTCAAAGGGCGTGCCGTCGGCCCGGTAGTTGACGAGCTCGACGGTGACCGGCCGGTCCTCGGCGAGCGCCCGCCGCAGCCGTCCGACCTCCTGGCGGTCGGTCTCCTCGCCCTGGAGGAAGCGGCAGTTGCGCCCGAGAACGTCCTCCGGCGCGTAGCCCGTCAGCTCGTAGAACGACTCGTTGGCGTAGATGATCGGGTCGTCCTCGAGCCCCGGGTCGGTCATCACGAAGCCGGTCCCCGTCCGGTCGAGCGCCTGGCGCAGGAGCGCGAACTCGCCGCCGAGCCGGACGTGCCCGGCCTGGAGCCGCGCGTAGTGCTCGGCGAGCTCGACGCGAAGACCGAGGTGGGCGCTGCCGGCGTCGGCGGGATCGGGCAGCGGCCAGACGTCGGTCGCGCCGGCGTCGAGGGCGTCGAGCGCCGCGACCTCCCCCGGAGTGCCCATGACGACCACGACCCGCTCGTCGGAGCCCGGCGCAGCGCGCAGAGCCCGGCAGAGGTCCAGGCCGTCGTCGGGCCCGAGCCGCCGTGCGACCACCACCAGCAGCGGCTCCTGCTCGCCGACGGCCGCCAGCGCCTCGGCGGCCGAAGCGGCGTGCCCGACGGAGTAGCCATGACGGCCGAGCTCCTCGTCGAGCGCTCCGACGCGCGTCTCGTCGGCGTCCACGACCAGCGCGCGCATCAGCCCTCCGGCGACCCCTCGAGGGCCAGCCGGCCCTGGACCTTGGCGAGCTCGAGGACCCGCAGCACCTCGCTGTCGCCGTCGCCCGCCGCAAGGGCGAACTCATAGCCGCCCTCGCGCGCGCGGTAGTCGGCGTCGAGCACGATCTGGAGCCCGGTCGAGTCGAAGAAGGTCACGGCGCTCAGGTCGAGCACCATCCGCCGCGGCGGCTCGCGCTCGGCGCGCTCGAGCTCCGCCTGCACGCGCGGGCCGGTGTGCATGTCGAGCTCCCCACGCACCGTGATACGCACGGCGGCCCCGTTCCGACTAGGCTCGACCGCGAATCTCATGCGCGATGCCTGCAAGGGGTAGGAGTCATCGCGGCCATCAGCATGTTGTACTCGGAAAGACTCCCAAGCGCCCCTCGTTCCTCCGCCGCCGCGCGGCGCGTCGTCGAGCGCCTGGGGCATGAGGTCGACGCCATGACGATGGCGAATCTCCGCCTGCTGGTCTCCGAGGTCGTCACCAACGCGATCGAGCACGCCGGGAGCAAGGGCGACATCGGCCTGCGCGTGGGCCTCGAGGCCGGGACCGTCCGCGTGGAGGTCGTCGACAGCGGCGGGGGCTTCACCCCGCGGGCGCGCCAGCCCGGCGACCCGCTCGGCTCGGGCTGGGGGCTGCACTTCGTCGACCGGCTGGCCGACCGCTGGGGCGCGGACGCCGACCACGGCGGCCGCGTGTGGTTCGAGATGCCCGCGCGCGTCCCGGCGCCCCGGGCTTAGCTGCCGCAAACGGCGCCCGACTACCGTGTGTGTCGCATGAGGCGCCGCGTCCTGTCCCCCCTGCTCGCCGTGCTGGGCGGCCTGCTGCTGCTCGGCGGCGGCGTCTACCTCGGCGGGCATCCCCGGCTGCTGCCGGAGCCGGCCCGGGATGCGCTCGTCGGCGACGACGAGGCGCAGCTCTATCAGGAGGCGATCGACGAGATCGCGCGCGACTACTACCGGCCGGTCGACCGCCGCGAACTGGTCGACCGCTCGCTCGCGGCGGCGGTGCGCTCGCTCAAGGATCGCTTCTCGCACTACTTCACGCCGGTCGACTTCGCCGAGTTCCAGCAGACCACGAGCGGCGAGTTCGTCGGCGTGGGGGTGAGCGTGCAGCCCAGCGAGCGCCTGCGCCGGGGGCTGCGCGTCCTGAAGGTCTACGACGACTCCCCGGCCAAGCGCGCCGGCCTGAGGGCGGGCGACCTGATCACGAAGGTCGACGGGCGGCCGACCGCCGGCGAGAGCACGGAGGAGGTCACCGCGCGGATCAAGGGGCCGGTGGGCACCGCGGTCTCGCTGACCCTGCGCTCGGAGCGCGGGGTTCGCACCGAGCGGGTGGAGCGCGCGCGCGTCGCGCTGCCGATCGTGCAGTCGCGGATGGAGCGTCGCGGCGGGCGCAAGGTCGCCTACGTCTCGCTCGCCTCCTTCACCTCGGGGGCGCACGGCGAGCTCCGCGAGGCGGTGCGCAAGCGGATCTCCCAGGGCGCCGAGGGCGTCGTCCTCGACCTCCGCGACAACGGCGGCGGCCTGCTCGACGAGGCGGTGCTGATCTCCTCCATCTTCATCCCCGAGGGAACGATCGTCTCCACCCGCGGGCGCTCCAAGCCCCGGCGCGTCTACAGCGCCACCGGCGACGCGATCGACACGAAGCTGCCCGTCGTCGTGCTCGTCAACGAGAACTCGGCCTCGGCGTCGGAGATCGTGGCGGGCGCCCTCCAGGACCGCGGGCGCGCGCAGATCGTGGGCAAGAAGACGTTCGGCAAGGGCGTCTTCCAGGAGGTCACCCAGCTCTCCAACGGCGGCGCGCTCGACCTCACGGTCGGCGAGTACTTCACGCCCAAGGGCCGCAACCTCGGCGGCGGCGGCGTCAAGCAGGGCGCGGGGATCCGGCCCGGCATCGCCGCCGAGGACGATCGCAGGACGCCGAAGCGCGACGAGGCGCTCGAGCGCGCGCTCGACGCCGTCCTGGTCCCGGCGAGCTAGCGTTCGTGGGCCGCCACTCCGGCAGGCGCGGGGGGCCGCGCGCCGCCGTGGCCGAGAGCGTCGCGGGGCCGGTCGTGGCGGTCCTCGAGAAGCGCGGGCGCTTCCTGAGCGCCGCGCCGTTCTTCGCGCGCGGGCACGGGATGAGCGTCGACCGCTCGACGAACGGGCGCGGCCGGGCGGCCGTCGGCGACCTCGTGCTCGTCGCGCCGGTCGGCGCGCGCGGGGGCCACGGACGGATCGTGCGGCGGATCGGGCGACCCGACGTCGCTCGCGACGTCCTCGAGGCGCTCATGCTCGACCGCGGCCTGCGCCGGCGCTTCGACCCGGCGGTCGAGCGCGCTGCGCGCCTGGCGGCGGAGGAGCCGCCGCTCGACGAGAGCGGCTTCTCCCGCCTGGACCTCCGCGACCTGCCCACCTTCACCATCGACCCACCGACGGCCCGTGACTTCGACGACGCGATCTCCGCCCAGCGCGACGCCGGGGGGACGGGGGAGACGCGCGTGTGGGTGCACATCGCCGACGTCGCCGCCCACGTTCGGCCGGGCTCGCCGGTCGACCGCGAGGCCTACCGGCGCGCGACGAGCGTCTACGTCCCGGGCGCCGTCGAGCCGATGCTGCCCGAGGCGCTCTCGAACTCCGCCTGCTCGCTCGTCCCCGGCCAGGACCGCCTCGCGGTGACCGTCGAGCTCGACTTCGACGGCGCCGAGGTGGTCCGCACGGCGTTCCATCGCTCGCTGATCCGCTCCGACGAGCGCCTGGACTATCCGCGGGTCGATCGCATCTTCGCCGGCGAGGAGCGCGCCGAGGGGCGGTGGGCCGAGCCGCTCGCCGTCGCCCGGGAGGTCGCGGCGGCGCTCGAGGCCGCGCGCGCGGCGGGCGGGGCGCTGGCGGTCGAGTCCGCCGAACCCGAGTTCCGGTTCTCCCGCGAGGGCCACGTCACCGAGCTCGGCGCCTCCGTGCAGACGGAGTCCCACCGGCTCATCGAGCATCTGATGATCGCCGCGAACGAGGCGGTCGCCACGCTGCTCGAGACGGGCCGCCACCCCGCGCTCTACCGCATCCACGAGCGGCCCGAGCCGGTGCGCGTCGAGCACCTCGCCGACCAGCTCGCGTCCCTCGACGTCCCGACGCCGCCGGTGCCCGAGGCGATGACGCCGCAGCAGGCCGGGGAGCTCGTCGGCGAGATGTCGCGGCGGGTCGACGAGCACGTCCGCCGCACCGGCCGCGGGCGCGCGGCGCTCACCTCGCTCGTCCTGCGCTCGCTCAAGCAGGCCCGCTACCAGCCCGAGAACGTCGGCCACGCCGGCCTGC
>JAUJME010000327.1 GCA_030447005.1 Solirubrobacteraceae bacterium
ACAGCACGCGACCTCCGCGCTCCCACCCGGTCTTGACCTGGATCGTCACGAAATCCCCGGGACCGCGGTGAACGACGAGGTCAAAGGCCTGACCCTGCCCGAACGGCACGAGCACGGTGCACCCGAGCCTGACCAGCGCGCCGAGGACGGCTCCCTCGGCGATGTCGCCGTTTTTCCCTTCCACGCGGGGAAAACTATCGCCTGAACCGGACGGAATCCGGCACGCGCCCGGTAGGATTCGAACCTACGACTTCTGCCTCCGGAGGGCAGCGCTCTATCCACTGAGCTACGGGCGCCTGCCCCGGGAGCTTAGCGCCGCGGCAGCTCCGTCTGCTCGAGCTCGACCTCCTCGCGCGCGAGCTCGCCGCTGACCTGGCGGTCCTCGACGACGGTCCGGGTGACGAGGCGGACGCGCTCGCGCGGGACGACGCGCTTGGTCACCACGACCTCCTCCTCCATGAGGACGATCTCCTCCTCGGAGTCGACGAAGTGCCGCCCGCTGCCCGAGGGCGGCGCGAGGCCTTCGCCCGCGACGCCGTCGAGCTGCGGCTCGACCGGCAGGCGCTCGATCTCGAGCTCCTCGCGGCGCACCTCGAAGGTGCGGGTGACCGTCTCGGTGACCACGCGCTTGATCAGGCGGACGCGCTCGCGCGGGACCGCGGTCTTGGAGATCCGGAACTCCTCCTGCGAGCGGACCATGGCGGGCAGCTCGCCGGCCGAGCCGATCTCGACCGTCTCGACCGGCTGGTGGACCTCGGTCGGGGCGGCGTCGGCCCCTGCGTAGTGGCGGGCGAGCTCCTCCTCCTCGCCGGGGCTCAGGCGCGCGTCTCGGGCCGACACCCGGGGGGAGGCGAGGACCTGCTCGCGGCGCGTGGAGAGCCGCAGCGCCTCGCCGTTCTCGCTGAGCGCCGCGAAGGGGACGAAGGGCGGGTCGGTCGCGCGCTCGGGCGAGTCGAGCAGCGCCCAGGTCGGGCGTCCCGTGCCCTCCTCGAGGAAGACGTTGCGCAGGGCGCCCAGGGGCTCGTCCTCCGGCCCCAGCACCGCGCGCCCCACCCATGACTCCATCTGCTGCTCGAACGAGCTCATCCGTGCCTCCGTCGTCGACGCGCTCCGGACTACCCCGCTCGGGCGGCCGCCAACAACAGCGGGTCCGTCCGGCGACGGCCGTAGGTTCCGACCCCGTGACCGCCTGCCCGAGCTGCGGATCGACGCTCGTGCAGGCACTCCGCTGGGAGCCCGGCGGCGGCGGCGCCCACGACGTCGCCCTGCGCTGCCCCGAATGCGAGAGCTGCTTCCGGATCCGCCTCGCCCCCGCCGCCATGTCGGCCCTCGAGGCCCACCAGGCCGCCGCCCGGCGAGAGCTCACCGCCGCCTACGAGCGGATGGTCGCCGAGAGCATGGAGGCGCTGGCCGCGTGCCTCGCGGCGGCGCTCGAGCGCGACCTCCTCGACGCCGACGACTTCCGCTAGGCGGCCTGGAGCGCCCGCAGCGGGCGGGCGGGCATCCCGCCGTGCAGCCACCCCGCCGCGTGCTCGCCGACGGTGACCACGGCGCCGGCGGCGATCACCGCGTTGGCACCCACCCGTGCCCCGCGGAGGACCACCGCGTTGGCGGAGACGAGGACGTTCGGCCCCAGGGCGACCGGCAGCGTGCGCAGCGGCTGGCGCAGGTAGTGGTGCGCCGAGCCGTCGTGGGTGTGGTCGGCGTCGATGACGGTCACCCGCTCTCCGAGGCCGGCGCGGTCGCCGATCTCGATCCGCTCCGTACACGAGAGGACGTCGTGGAAGCCGATCGTCACCTCCTCGCCGACCACGAGCTCGCCGTCGGACTTGAGCACCGCGCCGTCGCGGACGTGGGTGTGGGCACCCAGCGTCACCCGCCCGCCGCGCAGGTGGATCCGCACCGCGTGCTGGAGGTAGGCGCCCGCCCCGAGCTCGAGCCCGCACTCGCCCGAGACGTCGAGGTTGAGGTCGCGCCCGAGCGAGACGCCGTCGGCGAGGCGCAGGCGCAGGCGGGTGCCGCGCGCCCCGACCCGGACGTGCGGCCAGCCGTCGCAGCGGACGCTGGGCGCCGCGGCGAGCTCGACGCTCGAGCCGTGGCGGCGCAGGACGAGCCGCAGCCACGCCGTCCACAGGCGGAAGCGGAGGCGGCCGATCACCGCCCGAACGCTACCCGCCCGCCACCGCCGGGAGGATCGTCAGCTCGGCGCCGTCGGGCACCGCGGTGGCCAGCCCGTCGAGGAAGCGGATGTCCTCCCCGGCGAGGTAGACGTTGACGAAGCGGCGCGGCTCGCCGTCCTCGCCGGCGATCCGGTCGCGCAGCTCGCCGTGGGCGGCGTAGAGCGCCTGGAGGACCTCGCCGACCGTCGCGCCCACGACCGTGGCGGCCGCCTGCCCGCCGGCGGCGTCGCGGAGCTGCGTGGGGATCTTGACCGTGACCGCCATCGCGCTCAGGCCGCCACGGCGGGCTCGGACACCGTCGCCTCGAAGGAGGCCAGCGACGGGTCGATCTCGGCGACCTCGAAGGTCCCGCGGACCGTGTCGATCGTCTTGAGCCCGTCGCCGGTGATGTAGACGACGACGCGCTCGGACGGGTCGATGTCCCCGCGCTCGGCGAGCTTGGCGAGCACCGCGGTGGTCACGCCGCCCGCCGTCTCGGTGAAGATGCCCGTCGTCTCGGCCAGCAGCCGGATGCCCGCGCGGATCTCGTCGTCGGTGACGGAGTCGATCCCGCCGCCCGTGTCGCGGGCGAAGCCGACGGCGTAGGGGCCGTCGGCCGGGTTGCCGATGGCCAGCGACTTGGCGATCGTGTCGGGCTTGACCGGGCGGCAGACGTCCGTCCCGGCCTCGAACGCCGTGGCGAC
>JAUJME010000328.1 GCA_030447005.1 Solirubrobacteraceae bacterium
TCCTGTGCTTCTCGCGCGGCTGGTGGTGCCCGAAGGAGCAGACCTTCCTGCGCGGGCTCGTGACGCTGCAGGACGAGCTCGAGGTCGCCTACGCGCGGATCGCCGTGGTGAGCGTCGACGCGCCCGAGGTCCAGGCCGCCTTCCGGGCGGGGCTCGGCGCGCGCTTCGTCTTCCTCTCCGACCACGAGCGTCGCTGGCTCGACCGCCTCGGGCTCGTCGAGTCGACCGACACCGTCCACGAGCCCTACCGGCCCCTGACCCTGACGCTGCGGCCCGACCTCACCGTGCACGCCGCCTACGAGGGCTACTGGTTCTTCGGCCGCCCGACCCTCGAGGAGCTGCGCGGCGACCTGCGCGCGATCTCCAAGGCGATCCGCTCGGACTGGATGCCGGCATGAGCGACCGCCCGTTCGCCGACCTGCACTGGGACGGCGAGGCGCTGTCGCCGCACGAGGGACCTGGCCGCCGCTTCGGCGTCGACCCGCGCTGCCTGCGCGGCGACCCGGTCGTCGGCGCGTGGGCGCACGTGTGCGCGTCGCCGGATCCCGAGGCGCGGCTGCCCTTCGACGCACCCGAGGTCCAGCAAGCCCGTCGCGACGCGCTGGCCTGGTGGTTCTCCCTGCTCGGCGACGCGCTCGTCTGCCTCTCGACCCTCTCCCTCGACGCGTCGCACTACGGGGGAGCGATCACCGTCGCGCGCACGCCGGAGCACTTCGCGCTCGACCCCTTCGCCCGGCTGTTCGCCGGCACGGCGGTGGCCACCGACCTCTTCTCCTGCGTGCTCCCTCCGCCGGGCCCGGTGATGGAGCGCTACTCGGGCGCGCCCTGGCCGGCCGGCCGCTTCTAGCGATCGCGGATGCGCTACGTCGCGGTCGCGGCCCTGCTGGTGGTGGCCGGCTCAACCGCGCTCCTGATACGGGCGCCGGTCGACATCCTCGGCGCCGGGACCGCCCCGAGAACCGCACCGTCCGCCGCGCCGCCCGCGACGACGCTCGGGCCCGCGCCAGCCCGCGCGCGCTCCCGGCCGCGCAGGCGGTCGGTCGCCCTCGGGACGCCGACGGCGGGCGCGCTGCGCGGGGGCGTCCGCCTCCCCGCCTCCGGCCCGAGCTTTCGGACCTGGGATCCCATCCTCCGGCGCGCGCCCAATCGGGGCTGGCGCCGGCACGGGACCGACCGGCTCGTCGGTCTGCTCGAGCGCGTCGCCCGTGCCCACGCGCGCGCGCATCCCGGCGCCCCGCCGATGGTGATCGGGGACCTGAGCCGGCCGCGGGGCGGCGACTTCGGCGCCCGCTACGGGATCGTGGGTCACACCTCCCACCAGAACGGGCTCGACGCCGACGTCTATTACCCGCGCCGTGACGGGCGGGCCGCACCCCCGGACCGCCGCGGCGACGTCGACCGCCGACTGGCCCGCTCGCTCACGCGCCGCTTCCTGGCGGCGGGAGCCGAGCGGATCCTGGTCAGCCCCACCCTCGCCGTGGGCTCACCCGGCCGGGGCCTGCGCATCGTCGCGGGTCACGAGGACCACCTGCACGTGCGCATCGCGGCGAGCCGCTGAGCGCCGAGCGCTCAGGCCGCGCCGCCGACCGGCGCCTCCTCGAGCCCGTACTCCGTCACGAAATGGTGCACCGGGACCTTGAGCCGCGCCCGGGCGTCGTCGAGCACGCCCTCCTTGAGCCAGTTTGAGCCGCCCTCGGGGTGCGTCGAGAGGATCGCCTCAGGCCCGCGCCGCGTCGACCCGCGGCACGGTGAACTTCACGCACGCACCCGAGCCGGGGTCCTCGATCCAGATCCGCCCGCCGTACGCCTCGACGATCGCCCGCGAGATGGCGAGTCGGAGCCCGGCGCCCGCCCGGGTGCGCGCCGGATCCCGATCTTGCCGATGCCGTGGACGAGCGCTGGTGTCTCGACGTCGGCGAGCTCCTCGCCGGTCAGTCCGAGCCGCGTTGCGGTGGCCAGCGCGAGCTCGCCTTCCCGGCGTGTCGGGGGCTGCGCCAATCGGCTTAGCGCAGGCGATCGAAGGCCAGAGCGGTCGCTTGGGCCAGGACCATCTTGTCGGTGAAGTCGATCGCAGTATCTCGAACCGACCACTTCCACGGCGGAGCGTGAAGCCCGAGCGCTGCGACGCCGAGAACGTCCGCGGGCCACAGCGTCGCGAAGACCGCCAATGCAGCCTTCGGGCCATGCAGGTTGCAGCGGCGCGCGAGCAGTGCGTGCGCGATGCCCCATCCGACACCCACGCCGAAGTGTGCCGCGTAGTTGAGCCGCCGCCACTCCCCCGGGCGCTCGGGGTGAACCGGAGAGAGCTTGTTGACGAGGTTCGCCGGCTCGTAGCTTTCCTGTCTACCGGTCATGGGCATCTCGACGAGACGCTGAAAGGCGGTCATGATTGCGGTGCCAGACACGCCGGCAAGCGCACCCTGGACGAGCGTTGTTCGGGCAGAGCGAGCGGCAGTCATCTGCTTCCCCTACCCACCTCAAGCTAGGTCCCGGGAGGCCCTGCGAGCGCTACGCCGCTTCGAGGCGCCGCCGATGACTCCCGGTGCCCGCCGCCATTGCGACCTCGATGAGTACAGCGCAGCGCTTCGTGGTCCTGAGGTCCTGCGGCCGTAGTGGCCTCGTCTCGATGCTGCCGAGGGGAGCGCGGCACTTCAGCGGGTGAAGGCAGCGCCCGTGCGGCAGGGGCGCAGTGGCGGGTCGCAAGGGGCGATCAGGTGGGCAACTGAGCGAGGTCCGCAGCGGCCGACGCCGGCGACTCGGTAGCCGGTCTGGATGGCGATCGCGGAAATCCCGTTGACGCCGACGAGCGTCCATGGGAAGGGCCGGCTCCGCGCGCGGTTCGTCGCGAGC
>JAUJME010000329.1 GCA_030447005.1 Solirubrobacteraceae bacterium
TCGCTGCTCATGCGCTTCCACACGCAGACGGCCGGCGTGTCGCTGACCGCGCAGCAGCCGCTCAACAACATCGTCCGCACGGCGATCGAGGCGCTCGCCGGCGTCCTCGGCGGCACCCAGTCGCTGCACACGAACTCCTACGACGAGGCGCTCGCGCTGCCCACGGAGGAGGCGGTGCGCATCGCGGTGCGCACCCAGCAGATCATCGCCCACGAGACCGGCGTGGCGAACACGATCGACCCGCTCGGCGGCGCCTACTTCGTCGAGGCGCTCACGGACGAGATGGAGCGCCAGGCCTACGACTACTTCGCCAAGATCGACGAGCTCGGCGGCATGGTCGAGGCCGTCAAGCGCAACTACCCGCAGCGCGAGATCGCCGACGCGGCCTTCCAGCTGCAGACGGAGTACGACTCGCGCGAGCGCATCCTCGTCGGGGTCAACGACTTCACGGAGGGCGGCGAGGGGCAGATCGAGACGCTGCGGATCGACCCCGCCCTCGAGCGCAAGCAGATCGACCGCGTCAAGGCGGTCAAGGCGCGCCGCGCGAGCGCGGACGTGGAGCGCGAGCTCGCGGCGCTCAAGGAGGCCGCCGCCCACGAGGACCGCAACCTGATGCCGCACCTGCTCGAGTGCGCGCGGGCGCACGCGTCGGAGGGCGAGATCGTCGAGGCCCTCCAGGAGGTCTTCGGGACCTACACCGAGAGCCCCGTCTTCTGACGGGGCGCCGCGGGCGCGCCCGCCGGCGCGAGCTCGGCGATCGACGCGTCGAGCGCGGCCGGCAGCCGGGCGACCTCGGGCAGCGCGCCGGGGTCGGCGTAGCCCGAGAAGCACAGGGTCTCGGGGAGGGAGAACATCCCGATCGACAGCGCGTGGCCCTCGGAGAGCGGGATCACCGGTAGCGCCTCGACGCACTCCGCCCCGAGCAGGTAGACGGGGAAGCGGGGGCCGGGGATGTTGGAGACGACGAGGTTGTACATCCGCGGCGAGGACATCACCTTCGCCGCCTGCGCCTGCACGGGCCCCGGCAGCATCCCCAGCGCGCCGAGCAGCGCCTCGCCGGCGCCCGCGCGGCCCGCGGCCTTGAAGGCCTGGGTGGCCTCGTGGACGGCGGAGAGGCGGGCGCCCGCGTCGGCGAGGTGGACGGGCAGCTCGACGAAGACGAACGCGATCTGGTTGCCGGGGTCGGCGGCGTCCTCCCCGGCGCGCCGCGAGACCGGGACCATCACCTTCAGCGGCGCCGGCTCGCGCCCGCCGGCCAGCGCCAGGCGCCGCAGCGCCCCGGCCACCACGGTGAGCGCCACGTCGTTGAGCGAGACGCCGCGCGCCCGCTTGACGTCGAGCAGGGAGCCGATCGGGACGGCATGGCCCACGAGCGTCCGCCGCGGGCCGATCGGCCCGTTGAGGAAGCACGCCGGCGCGGAGGGCAGGACGTCGTCGCCGACCGTGCGCGCCAGGCCCTGCGCCATCTCGGCGAGCCGCGAGCGCCCGGCCGTGGAGGCCGCCAGGCGCGTGAGCCGCCCCGCCACCCGCCACGGCTCGGCGCTCGCGCGGGCGACCGCGTCCACCGCGAGCCGCGCCGGGTGCGGCGCGCGCTCCGGCTCCCAGACGGGCGCCGGGCCGGCCGGCGCGGCGGCGTGCGGGTCGGCGTCGAGCAGCAGCAGCGCGAGCGCGACGGCCGACATGCCGTCGACCATCGCGTGGTGGACCTTCATGAGGATCCCCGCCGTCCCGTCCTCGAGGCGCTCGGCGAGGTGGAGCGTCCACAACGGGCGGTCGCGTGGCAGCGGCGTCGAGAGATGGATGTCGGCGAGCTCGTCGAAGCGGTGCAGCGGCAGCGCCGGCCGCGGATCGGCGAGCAGCTGGACGTGCTCCTCGACGGCGAAGTCCTCGTCGTCGACCCAGATGGGCTCGGCGAGGCCGGCGGGCGTCGGCGCGAGCCGCTGGCGGAAGCGCGGGGCGATCTCCACCCGGGCGGCGATCTGGCGGCGGACGCCGGCGAGCGTGACCGCCGGCCCGTCCTCGGGGAGCCGGAAGCGCCCGCGCCACGCGACGTGCATGTGGGCGTCCGGCGTCTCCATCCGCAGGAAGGACGTGTCGAGCGGTGTCAGCCGGGTGACGGGCACGGTCCGGTGGTGGTTCCCGAAACCCGCGGATGTCACCGGCCGATTCGCGGGACGTTCACAGCCACTAGACTCGCGGCCCGCATGTCGACCCAGGCCCCCGCCAAGAAGATCCGCGTCGTCGTCGCCAAGCCCGGCCTCGACGGGCACGACCGCGGGGCGAAGATCATCGCCCGCGCGCTGCGCGACGCCGGCATGGAGGTCATCTACACGGGCCTGCACCAGACGCCCGAGCAGGTCGTCGAGACGGTGCTCCAGGAGGACGCCGACGCGGTCGGCCTCTCCATCCTCTCCGGCGCGCACATGACGCTCGTGCCGCGCATCGTCGAGCTCCTGCGCGCGCAGGAGGCGGGCGACGTGGTGGTGACGGTCGGCGGGACGATCCCCGCGCAGGACATCCCCGAGCTCAAGGAGCTCGGCGTCGCCGAGGTCTTCACCCCGGGGGCGTCCACGCAGGAGATCATCGACTTCATCCGGGGCGCCGTCACACCCTGAGTGACGTCGCCCAGAGGATGAGCGCCAGCGAAATCCGGCCGGGCGAAACGCAATTGGCGCCGGGTTGACTCGCGAGTCAACCAGCGCGGTACGATGCGAACGTCCGTTCCGCTAGAGGAGGCACTGAGCCCGTGAAGATCTGCGTCCTGGTCAAAGAGGTCCCGGATGCCGCCGTGGAGAAGCGCATCAACCCCTCGACGGGGCGCATGGACCGCAGCGGCGAGAAGAACCT
>JAUJME010000330.1 GCA_030447005.1 Solirubrobacteraceae bacterium
AGCTCGAAGCCGCTCGTGGTGGCGTCGCGCGCCCACACGCCCCGGCGGGCGTCGCGCGCCTCGGCGGCGGCAGCGCGCAGCACGGCGCGGTGCTCGGGCGCGAGGGAGTCGTAGAGCATCGGGTAGACCGCGCCGTCGGCGAGCAGGGCGCGGTTGACCGAGCGGGCGACGAGATCCGCTTCCGCGACGTGCGGCGGGTGCTCGCCGGCGACGAGCAGCGCGATCGGCCGCCCGCCGCCGTCGGCCACCCCGGCGAGCGCCGTGGCGCGCACCCGCTCCGGCCGGGCGGAGACCACGGCGTCCGAGCCCGGCGCGCGGATGAGCTCGCTGAAGCCGGCCAGGGTCAGCATCCGGTCGCGCGCCTCGCGGCCCAGCGGCTGCTCGAAGCCGCCGTAGGAGATCTCCGGCGCGTCGATCCCGTCGAGACGGAGCTGCGTCGAGCCGTCCTCCTCGTTGATCCGCGTCCGCTCCCCGCGGCGGAGCCGGCTGAGCATCGCCGGCTCGTCGGGGAGGAAGCGGATCGAGTCGCCGTCGGGCGACTTGCCCGCGATGACCAGCCAGCCGCGCAGCGTGAGCACGGCGAGGAGTATCCGCGACGGCGGCGGCAGGTCGCACGTTCAGGCGGCAGCGGCCTTCCGAAACCGCGGGACCGACTCGCGGCGGCCCTCACCGCTCCAGCAGCCGCTCGACCTCCTCACCGCTCGCGAGCAGCGGGCCGGGACGCAGCGCTCGGGCCACCTCGCGGCACTCGGCGGCTCTCCACCCGCCGTGCGCGGCGGCGGGCGGGACGTCGACGAACACGGAAGGGCGCTCGCTCCGCCGGCGGCGCCGCCTCAGGCCACGAGGATCGTCTCCGCGATACCGGGCGTGAAGTGGCCGAGCCGGAAGCGATACGACGGCTCGAGGCCGTGGATGAGCGGCGGGAGGACGGCGAGGTCGTCGTCGCGGTGATAGGCCGCCACCGCGAGCCGGGGGCGATCGCGCGCGAGCGTCCGCGCCGCTCCCCGCAACGCCTGCGGCTCGGCGCCCTCGACGTCGAGCTTGAGGCGATCCACCCGGTCGAGGCCGAGGTCGTCGACGGTGAGCGTCGACGCCACGCTCCCTGTTCCGAGCACGGACGACATGCCGCCGGCGGGCGCGTACTCGATGCGCTCGCCGCTCGTTTCCCACAACGCGCCGGCCGCGACGGTGATCCGCGCCGCGAGGCCGGGGTTCAGCGCCAGGTTGCGCTCGATGACGGCGCGGTTGTCGCCGTCGAGCTCGACCGCCACGACATGCCCGCCGGGGCCGGCCTGCTGCGCGAAGACCAGGGCCGTCTCCCCGAAGCCGGCGCCACCGTCGACGACGACCTCGCCGGGCCGGGCGGCCTCGTACTGGCCGAGCTCGAAGGCCACGAGCTGCGACGGGTCGGCCCACAGCCGGATCCCGCGGTACTCGACGAGCGGCAGGCGCAGCCCGGCCGGCCCGTCGATGGTGTCCGTACCGAGCTGCCGGCCCTTCGTCGCCTCCCAGATCGCCTGGAAGCGCGACGGGGAGACGGGCAGCGCGACGTGGTAGGCGCCGAGCACCCGGCGGGCGAGGACGTCGAGCATCAGGCCGCGCGACGCGTCGTCCTCGAGCAGCGCCCACGTGCGCTCGAACCCGTCAGCGTCGGCGAGCAGCGCGCCGAGGCGGGTCGCCGCGAGCTGCGGGGCGAAGCGCATGCGCCGCACGCCGAGCCGGGTGGCCGCGTCGCGGAGCCGTGAGCGCGGCGAGGTGGACCACAGCTCCTCGGTCGACCACTCGCGGTCGCCCGCTCCGGTGGCGTTCCCGGCTGCCGCGGTGAGCACCCGCGCGAGGAGCGCCGTCCGGAAGCTCCCCTCGCCTGGCACGGGCAGACCCTGTCGCGCTCCCATTTCGTTCGGCTCGGAGAGATCCATGCCACGCTCGGCGTGCCCAGCCTACGCCTTGCCGGTCGGCCCCAGCCGGAGGAGCGCCAGGGCGGCCGGGACGGCGAGGCGATCATCGCCGCCCTGCGGATCACGGCTCTAGTCACCGGACGGCCCATACGATGGCCCGATGTACGACCCGGCGTGGGAGTACGCCCGGCTGAATCGCGCGCTCGTCGGCGTGGAGCCGCCGTTCGCGCTCATCGACCTCGACGCGATGTGGGCCAACGCCGACGACCTCGTGCGCCGGGCCGCGGACAAGCCGATCCGCCTGGCCACGAAGTCGGTCCGCTGCCGGCACGTGCAGGACGCGGCGCTCGACCGCCCCGGCTTCCGCGGGCTGATGACCTTCACGCTGCCCGAGACGCTGTGGCTGCACGGGCTCGGCCACCGCGACCTGCTGCTCGCCTACCCGAGCGCCGACCGCGCGGCGTTCGCGGCGCTCGGCGCGCTGGAGGGCGAGGGGCGGCCGATCGTGGTCGTCGACGGCGTCGAGCAGCTCGACCTGATCGCCCGGGCGGCCGGCCGCGCGCCCGCCGCGCCGATCCGGGTGTGCATCGAGTTCGACACGTCGCTCGAGCTGGGGCGCGGGCGGGCGAGCGTGCGGATCGGGACCAAGCGCTCGCCGCTGCGCACGCCCGAAGCGGTCGTCGCGCTCGCGCGCGAGGTCCTCGCGCGGCCCGGCTCGTTCGAGCTCACCGGGCTCATGGGCTACGAGGGCCACGTCGCGGGCGTCGGTGACCGGCCGGCCAACCCGGCGATGGGCGCGGCGGTCCGGCGGATGCAGCGCGCCGCGCGCGCCCAGCTCGCCGAGCGGCGGACGGCGGTGGTCGAGGCGGTCCGCGCGGTCGCCGATGTGCCGCTGGTCAACGGCGGCGGGACGGGCTCGCTGGAGAGCACGTCGGACGAGG
>JAUJME010000331.1:0-1641 GCA_030447005.1 Solirubrobacteraceae bacterium
CGTCCAGGGCCGCCAGCCACCCGGGCGCGGGCTCGCAGTCGTCGTCGGTGAACGCGATCCGCGCCGCGCTCGCCGCTCGCCACCCTGTGTTGCGCGCGGCGGCTGGCCCGCGGGCGACGGCGTGGCGCTCGACGCGCAGGACCGCGGCGACACGCCGTGGCGCCGCCGCCAGCACCGCCTCGCTCGCCGCGTCGGCGCCGTCGAGGACGACCACCACCTCCGCGGGGTGCTGGCGGCCTAGCGCGCGCAGCGCCCGCGCGAGCCGCTCGGGGCGGCCGCGGGTGGGGATCACGACGGCGATGTCGGGCGGGCCGGCGCCGCGGGTCACGCACGACATCATCCGCCATCTGGCAGCATCGGCCGCCGTGCCGCGCGCGCCCGCCCTGGTCGGAGCCAGCCTCGGGCTGGCGGCGCTCTCGCTCCTGCTGCCGTGGGCGCTCGCCTTCGACCCGTACGCCTGGCTCGTGTGGGGGCGGGAGATCACCCGCGGGGCGCTCGACACGAGCGCCGGGCCGTCGTGGAAGCCGCTCCCCGTGCTCGTCACGACACCCCTGGCGCTCACGGGCGACGCGGCCCCGGCGCTCTGGCTGGTCTTCGCGCGCGCCGGGGCGCTCCTCGCGCTCGCGGGCGCGGCGGCGCTGGCGGCGCGGCTGGGCGGCGGCCGCGCGGGCGCGGCGGCGGCCGCCGCCGTCCTCGCGCTCAGCCCGTGGTGGTGGTTCAACGCCGCGCTGGGCAACTCGGAGGGGCTGCTGGCCGCCGCGGTGCTGTGGGCGGCGGTCGCCCACCTCGACGGCCGGCCCCGCGCCGCCTTCGCCGCGCTGCTCGCCGCGTCGCTGCTGCGCCCGGAGGTCTGGCCGTTCCTGGCGTTCCACGGGCTCTGGCTCGCCCGCCGCGACACGGAGCCCGCCGCCCGCGCCGGCGTGGCCGCCGGCTTCGCCACGGTGCCGCTGCTGTGGTTCGTCCCCGGCGCCCTCGGCGGCGGCGGCGCCGCCGCGGCGGCGCAGGGGACGCCGAGCGCGGGGAGCGCCGCGCTGGCCGACGTCCCGTTCCTCGCCGTCCTCGGCGACGCCGTCGAGCTCCTCACGATCCCCGCCGCCCTGGCGCTGCTCCTGGCGCTCGCCACCACCGCGCGCGAGGACCGCCGCGCGCGCGAGCTCGCCGGCGCGGCGCTGGCCTACGTCGGGCTGGTCGCCGCGATGACGCAGCTCGGCTACGCCGGCAACCCCCGCTACCTCGTCCCGGCCGCGGCGGTCGGGGCGGCGCTCGCCGGAGCGGGCGCCGCCCGCCTCACGCGCCCCGCCGCCGCCGTCCTCGTCCTCGCCGTCGCGCTCCTGGAGGCGGGCGAGCTGCGCGACCGCACGCGCGAGGTCGGCGTCCGCGCGGAGACCCGCGCCGGCCTGGCCCGGCTCCCCCGCCCCGCCTGCCCCACCGTCCGCACGAGCGTCGCCCAGCGCTCGGCCGTCGCGTGGGAGCTCGACCTGCCGCTCTCCGGCGGCCTCGACCGCCCGCCGCGCCCGCCCGCCGCCGTCCTGCGCGCGCAGCCGTACGCCGGCGGCGCCCCCGAGCCGCCCACCGGCCCGCCCTTCCGGGTCGCCGCCCGCGCGCCCCGCTGGACGCTGGCGGTCGCCTGCCCCGGCTAGA
>JAUJME010000331.1:1741-2834 GCA_030447005.1 Solirubrobacteraceae bacterium
CCTAGAACGCCCCGCGGCGCGTGAGCACCGCGGGCACCGTCTTGACGAGGATCGTCAGGTCGAGGCCGATCGACCAGCGCTCGAGGTAGAGGAAGTCGAGGCGCACGAGGTCGTCGAAGTCGAGCTCGGAGCGGCCCGACACCTGCCACAGGCCGGTGATCCCCGGGAGCACGAGGTAGCGCTTCTTGTGCCAGTCCTCGAGCTGGTCGAAGTCGCGCTGCGGGAGCGGCCGCGGGCCGACGAGCGACATCTGCCCGAGCACGACGTTGAAGAGCTGCGGCAGCTCGTCGAGCGAGTAGCGGCGCAGGAGCCGGCCGATCGGCGTCATCCGCGGGTCGTCGCGGATCTTGAACAGCGCGCCGGAGGCCTCGTTGAGCGACTCGAGGTCGGCCTGGATCTGGTCGGCGTCGGAGCGCATCGTGCGGAACTTGAAGCAGGCGAACGGCGTGCCGCCGATCCCCGGGCGCCACGAGCGGTAGAGGACAGGGCCGCGCGAGGTCACCCACACGACGGCGGCGATGAGGACCAGCAGCGGGCTCAGCAGGAGGATCAGCAGCAGCGCGCCGACGAAGTCGAAGCAGCGCTTGACGACGTAGTCCAGGCCGTCGAAGACCGGCGGGCGCAGCTCGAAGAGCGGCACGGAGGCGCCCGGGACGAACTCCGCGCGGTGGACGAGGATCTCCATCGTCGACGGCGCGATCCGGACCGTCACCCCGCGGCGGTGGCACTGGTCGACGAGCTCGACCGCCGTCTCCTGCGGGAAGTCCGGGTCGGCGATGATGACCTCCTGGACGCGATGGGCGTCGATCACCGGGCCGATGTCCCCGATCGCCCCCAGCGATTGCAGGCCGTTGTCGGGCCGCGGCGTCAGGGAGATGAAGCCGAGCATCTCCACCGGGGCGTGGACCTCGTCGCGCAGCGCGTGGGCGACGTCCTCGATGTGCTTGCCCGAGCCGACGAGCACCGCCCTGCGCCGGTAGCCCGCCGCCCGCAGCAGGACGCCGGTGACACGCTCGTAGAGGAACCGCACGGAGCCGACGTAGGCGATCGCGAAGGCGAGCGTCCCGTAGAAGATGTAGTAGCTCGAGTAGTC
>JAUJME010000332.1 GCA_030447005.1 Solirubrobacteraceae bacterium
GAGCGGCGGCTCGAAGTGCTCGCCCCACTCCTCCTCGGCCTGCTCGAGCGCGGCGAGGACGTCGTCGAGCCCGCGGAAGTCCGCCCGCGCGAACGGGCCGGGGATCATGCCCGTGCCCATCATCATCCCGAGGTCGACGTCGCGGATCCCCGCCACGCCCTCCTCGACGACGAGGCAGGCCTCCACGAAGGCCTTCAGCAGGAAGCGGTCGGCGAGCTTCTCGTCGACCGCGGGCGCGCCGGGCGCCGTCTCAGGAGTGCTCATAGAAGCCCTTTCCGCTCTTGGCGCCGAGGTTGCCCTGCGCGACGAGCTCCTCCATGCCCTTGTGGACGTAGAAGCGGTCGCCGTAGGCGTCGCGCATGTCGCGCGCCACCTTGAGGGTCGTGTCCAGGCCGCTCATGTCGGAGAGGCGGAACGGGCCCATCGGCACCGCGCCGCTGCCGGCCAGCGCCTCGTCGATCGCCTCGACCGGCGTGCCCGACTCGTCCTGGTAGCGCCAGATCTCGGCCGCCGTCGAGGTGAGGATGCGGTTGACCACGAAGCCCGGGACCTCCGAGCAGCGCACGGGCATCTTCTTGATCGCCTGCGCGAAGTTGGCCGCCGCCTGTGCGGTCTCGGGCGAGGTGTCGTCGCCCTCGATGACCTCGATGAGCCGCATGTAGGACGCGGGCCAGAAGAAGTGGAAGCCGACCACCTTGTCGGGGCGGTTGACGGCGTCGGAGATCTCGGTGATCGAGAGCCCGGAGGTGTTGGAGGCGAGGATCGCGTGGCCCGGCGTGGCCGCGTCGAGCTCGGCGAAGACCGCGTGCTTGATCTCCATCTTCTCGGGCACCGCCTCGATGACGAAGTCGACGTCGCCGAAGTCGTCGTAGGAGGTCGTCCCGGTGATCAGCGACAGCGTGTGCTCGCGCTGCGCGTCGGCCTGCTCCTGGGTGGCCTTGCCCTTCTTGACCAGCTTGGCGACCTGGCCCTCGGTCACCTCGCGGGCCTTCTGCAGGCCGGCGTCGACGAACTTCTGGTCGACGTCCTTGAGGACCACGGGGATGTCGGCGGAGGCGATGACCTGGGCGATCTCGCCGCCCATCACGCCGGCGCCGACGACCGCGGCTTTGAACACGAACATGGTCTGGGGAGGTCCCTTCTCGAGTGAACGGGCCTGGATGGTATTGGGCGGCTAGTGCAGGTCGGCGTCCGCCGCCCGCTCGCGGGCGAAGCGGGCGAGCGAGCGCTGCAGCGAGGCGTTCATCGCGCGCCGCACGAAGAGGAGGTCGACCAGCGGGGTGAGCGGATTGCGCTCCTTGAGCCGGTAGTCGAGCGTGAGCACCACCGCGACCGCGTCGCGCTCGCCCTCGGTGAACGCGACGGTCTGCGTACCCTCCAGGCGCTCGTCCTCGACGTCGAGCTCCTGGCCCGCCCCGGGCGCGTACGCGACGACGCGCTCGCGGACCGCGCCGCGCCCGCCCGGCTTGGAGGTCCAGTCCAGGACGGCGCCGCGCGCCGGCCACTCGCCCTGCAGCGACACGACGCCGCCGAAGCCGTCGAGCCACGACGGCCAGCGGCGCGCGTCGTAGAAGAGCGCCTCGACCTCGGCGACCGGGCCGGGGACGACCGTGGCGGCGCGGGCCTTCACAGCAGCTCGCCCCGGATGGCCTCGATGGAGGCTGCGATCCGGTCGAGCCGCGGGCCCAGCTCGGCGGCGAGCCGGTCGCGCTCCGCGCGGCCCTCGGCCGTGCAGCGGTAGAACCGGCGCGAGCGGCGCTCGGGGTGCTCCCACTCGCCGCGTACCAGGCCGCGCTCCTCGAGCGAGCGCAGCAGCGGGTACATCGTGTTCGGGTTGACCACCAGGGCGCCGCCGGTGAGCGCGGCGATGCGGTCCATGAGCTGGTTGCCGTAGGTCGGCGCCTCCCCCACGAAGTGCAGGACGAGCAGGGGGAGCAGGCCCGCCCGGCGCAGATCGCCGATGAGCGGATCCGGGGCGGCGGGAGGTGTGCGAGCCGAGACGGGCATCTCCTCGACGATTATGGAGGGCCGTGCCGATCGAGCCGCCCGCCAGCCCCTGGCTCATGCCGCCCGCCGGGGCCGCCGACGAGCACGGCCTCGTCGCGCTCGGCGCCGACCTCGACCCCGGCACGCTGCTGGCGGCCTACCGGTCGGGCATGTTCCCGATGCCACTGACCGGCCTCGAGCCGATGGCGTGGTGGTCGCCGGACCCGCGCGGCGTGCTCCCGCTCGACCGCCTGCGCGTGACGAGCTCGCTGCGGCGGTCGTGCAAGCGCTTCGAGGTGCGGGTCGACACCGCCTTCGACGCGGTCGTCCGCGCCTGCGGCGACGCGCGGCGGGCGGGCGGCTGGATCGACGAGCGGATCGCCGACGCCTACGGCGAGCTGCACCGCCTGGGCTGGGCGCACTCCGTCGAGGCCTGGTCGGCCGGCGGCGAGCTGGCCGGCGGGCTCTACGGGGTGGCGATCGGTGGCTTCTTCGCCGGGGAGTCGATGTTCCACCGCCGGCCCGACGCGTCGAAGGTCGCGCTCGTCGGCCTCGTCGAGCGCCTCGACCCGGCCGGGCTGCTCGACGTCCAGTGGCTCACCCCGCACCTCGCCTCCCTCGGCGCGGTCGAGGTGCCGCGAGCGAAGTACCTCGCGTGGCTCGCCGCCGCGCTGGCCCGGCCGCTGCCCGCCGCCTTCTAGATGCAGAGGAGCCTCTCAACCAACGCGGCGCAGGTGCTCCGAGCCGACGGGGCCGGTGAGCCACACGCCGTTCTCGGCCCGGTAGAACGGCTGCCCCGCGGCGTGCAGCGCGGCGGCGTCGACCGCCAGGA
>JAUJME010000333.1 GCA_030447005.1 Solirubrobacteraceae bacterium
AGGAGCTCGCGCGCGAACTGGCGCGGCGCGGCCACAGCGTCACGCTCGTCGCCCGCCGTCGCGACCGCCTGCAGGCGCTGGCCGGCGAGCTGGCGTCCGAGCACGGCGTCCGCGCCGAGGCGCTGCCGTGCGACCTGCTCGACCCGGAGGCGCGCGCCGCGCTGCCGCGCCGCATCGCGGACCTCGGCCTGCGCGTCGCCGTCCTCGTCAACAACGCCGGCTTCGGCAGCGCCGGGCCGTTTCACGCGTCGGCGGTCGAGCGCGAGCTGCAGCAGATCCGGCTCCTCGTCGAGGCCGTCGGGGACCTGACCGCGCGCTTCCTGCCCGACATGGTCGACCGGCGCGAGGGCGCGATCCTCAACGTTGCGTCGACGGCGGGGTTCCAGCCCCTGCCCAACATGGCGGGTTACGGCGCTGCGAAGGCGTGGGCGCGCTCGTTCAGCAAGGCGGTCCACGAGGAGGTCAAGCCCAAGGGCGTCGCGGTCACTGCGCTGTGCCCCGGCCCGGTCGGCACCGAGTTCTTCGACGTGTCCGGGCCGACGCCGATCGAGGCGGTCATCCCTCGTCAGCTCTGGGTCGAGCCCGAAGACGTCGCGCGGATCGCCGTCGAGGCGCTCGACGCGAACCGCTCCGAGGTCGTGCCGGGGCGCGGGATGAGCACGCTGGTGCATGCCTCGCGGATCATCCCGACCGAGGTGGCGATGCCCGTGCTCGGCCGCGTCTTCCGGCAGCGCCGCACCGGCGAGCAGCAGGAGCCCGAGGAGCAGAGCCGGTTCGCCAAGGACAGCGACCCGAAGGCCGAGGCCCGCGAGGCGGCGTCGCTCGGCGGCCGGCCGGGCGCGCGCGACGGCTGAGCCGGCGCGCCCGGCATCGGGTCATCGCCGGATCGCTGCGAGGACGGCGTCGGCGTACGCGCGGTTGCCCTCGACGTTCGGGTGATACGACTCCTCCTTGGGCCACGACGCGCCGTTGAGCCACGCGCCGTCGTCGCACACGCTGTGGGCCGCGAACGCGTCGCGGACGTCGGCGAACCGGAAGTTCGACCGGCCGCGGATCTCGCGCCGGATGACGCCGGTGAGCAGATCGGTCGCGGCGTTCAGGCGGCGCTGCTCTCCGCGGCTGATCCGCGCGATGCTGCATTCACCGCCCTCCGAGAAGATGCGCGGGTAGTTGGCGACGACGACGAGCGCACGCGGAGCGCGCCGGCGGATGTCGTCGTACACGGCGTCGAGACGGCCGGGCAGCTCCTCGCGCGCGAAGCGCTCGGCGTTGGTGATGTCGCCCCAGCACGTGGTCGGCCAGGGCTTGGCGCACTGGGTCACGATCCCCGAGAACCCGGCATCGTTGCCCCCGATCGTGATCGTCACGAGCCGGGTCGAGCGCGACAGGCTGCGGGCCTGCGTCGACAGCACGTCGCCGGTCCTCGCTCCGGCGCATGCGCGGAACGTCATGACCGTGTCGAGCGCGAGGTCCACGCGCGCCGGGTATGCGCGGGGGCCGCGCTTGCAGGCGTCGTCGAACGCGTAGTCGCGCGTGCCCAGACCGGACGAGTACGAGTCGCCGAGCGCGACGTAGCGCGACCCGCGCGCCAGCCTGGGCGCAGCGGGCACAGCGGGCACAGCGGGCGCAGCGGTCGGAGCCGGCGGAGCGCCGGCGGGAGCCGGCGGACGGTCGCCGGCCGGCGCGGGGCCGCCGCCCGGGGCGCAGGCGTCGGGTGCTCTGGTCGTGCAGACCCTCATCGAGGTGGTCCGGTTGTCGAACCGCGACAGGTTCCAGTCGAGCCGGCCGGATGTCGCGCAGATGTTGGTCGAGGCGTCGCCGCCGTAGTCGACGGCGTCGAACAGCCGCACGCAGGTTCCCGCGGCGATGATCAGCGACGAGCGCGAGTTGTCGACGTCGTAGGTCCTGCCGTCGAAGTTGCGGAAGGCCGTGAAGTTCGGCCGGTCCGGCGCGCCGTCGTCGGCCCTGATGACCATCTGCCCGCCGCGGCAGCCGGCCTCGGCGAACACCTGGACGCGCGCCCACGAGAGGCCGGTCTCGGGTGCACACCGGGTCTCGGCGGCGCCGGCCGGCGCCGGGGCGCCGGCCAGGCCGGCGAGCATGAGGGCGGGCACCAGGCGGCGGGCCAGCGCCGGCACGCGCATCACGCGCCGCCGACCCGGACGACCTGCTGCACGAGCTTTCGCCCGCCCACCGACGCGGTGATCGACCGCGACCGGGTGACCACGGCGTTGGTCACGTTGCCCTCGACGGTCGGGATCCTGCCGGCGCTCAGCCCGCCGGTGGCCAGGCCCACGTGGGTCACGCGTCGCCCTCTCTTGACGTAGGTGTACATGAGCACGAGATCGCCACGGCGCACCTGGCGCGTGGGGACCGCGAGCAGCCCCTCCCCGAGCCGAGCGCGGTCGAGGATGTCCTCGGTGTAGGCGACGTCCGCGAGGTCGACGCCGGCCTGCTCGTACGCGGCGGAGATGAAGATCCCGCACCAGTTGGTCGCGCAGCCCCAGCCGCGGCGGTAGCCGGCCACCCAGGACGGCTGCTCGCCGGCGCACTCGCGCGCCCCCACCTTGCCGAGCGCCCAGCGAACCGCCGACTCCGCGGCGGGCACGGGCGCCGCCTCCGGCGGGGCTGGAGCTCCCGGGGCGGTCTGCGGTTGCGGCGCCGGCGCCGGCGCCCGCGGGGGGGGGGGGGCGCGCCCGCCCCCCGGCGGGGGCGGGGGGGGGGGGGCCCCACACCCCCGGGGGGGGGCGGGGGCGCGCGCGCGGGTTCCCGCCCCCCCAGGGAGGCAGGGCGAACGACAGAAAGACCCGCACCGGG
>JAUJME010000043.1 GCA_030447005.1 Solirubrobacteraceae bacterium
GAACCCCGACCTCGGCCGCGCGTCGGCGATGGAGGACTACGACAAGACCAAGGCGATGCTCAAGGGCGCCGACATGGTCTTCATCACCGCCGGCGCGGGCGGCGGCACCGGCACGGGCGCCGCGCCCGTCGTCGCCCGGATCGCCCGCGAGCTCGGGGCGCTGACCGTCGGGATCGTCACGAAGCCGTTCGGCTTCGAGGGGACCCGCCGGCTCCAGCAGGCCGAGCGGGGCATCGAGCTGCTCGCCGACGAGGTCGACACGCTGATCGTGGTGCCCAACAACCGGCTGCTCTCCGTGCTCGACAAGGGCACGTCGATGGTCGAGGCGTTCCGCGTCGCCGACGACGTCCTGCGCCAGGGTGTGCAGGGCATCTCCGACCTCATCACGCTCCCGGGCCTGATCAACCTCGACTTCGCCGACGTGCGGACGATCATGTCCGAGGCCGGGCCGGCCCTCCTGGGCATCGGCATGGGGCAGGGGGACAAGCGGGCGCTCCAGGCGGCCGAGCAGGCCGTCTCCTCGCCGCTGCTGGAGACGAGCATGGACGGGGCGCGCTCCATCCTGCTGTCGATCACCGGCGGCTCCGATCTCTCCCTGTGGGAGGTCAACGAGGCGGCGAAGGCCGTCGCCGAGGCCGCCCATCCGGACGCCAACATCATCTTCGGCGCCATGGTCGACGAGAAGCTGGGCGACAACCAGGTGTGGATCACGGTCGTGGCGACCGGGTTCGGCGACCCGCGCCAGGCCCGGCGCACCGAGGAGCCGGCCCGCTTCCGCGAGCCGGCGGGCGAGCCGCGCGTGCGGCGCGCCGAGCCGGTCCGCGACCGCCAGCCCGCGCGGATCTCGCGCTCGTCGGTCGACGTGGACGTCCCGGAGTTCATCCCGCGGTTCTGAGCGGCGTCGTCGCCGCCGGGCATCCGGTCACCGCACAGGCGGGGGCGGACGTTCTGCGCAAAGGCGGCAACGCGGTCGACGCCGCGCTTGCCGCCGTGCTCACCTCCTTCGTCACCGAGCCCCTGCTGACGGGGCTCGGCGCCGGGGGCTACCTCCTGGTCGCGGGCCCGGGCCGCGAGCCCGAGCTGCTCGACTTCTTCGTCGCGACGCCCGACTCGCGCGGCCACGGCGAGCTCGAGCCGGTCGACATCTTCTTCGAGGACGCGCTGCAGGTCTTCAACATCGGCGCCGCCTCCTGTGGGGTCTACGGCAACCCGGCGGGCGTCTGCGCGGCGGCCGAGCGCTACGGGACCGTCGCGCTGGCCGAGCTCGTCCGCGGGCCGGCCGCGCTGGCGCGCGAGGGCGTGGTGGTCAACGAGCAGCAGGCCTACCTGTTCGACATCCTCGCGCCGATCGCGATCGCGACGCCCGAGTCGCGGGCGCGCTTCGCCCCGGCGGGGCGGCTGCCGGTGGTGGGCGACGTGCACCGCGACCCCGAGCTCGGCGACGCGCTCGAGCGGCTGGGCGCTGAGGGGCCCGCGCCGTTCTACACGGGCGACGTCGGCGCGGCGGTTCGCGAGTGGCTGGCCGAGCACGGCGGCGCGATCGCCGAGTGCGACCTCGCCGCGTACGAGGCGCTGGCGCGCGCGCCGGTGCAGGCGGCCTACCACGGCCGCCAGGTGCTCACCAACCCGCCGCCGTCGGCGGGCGGCATCCTCGTCGCCTACGTGCTCGCGCTGCTCGAGCGCGGCGTCGACCTCGTCGAGGCGATGGAGCGCGCGCAGGCCGAGCGCACGCCGGGCTTCATGGAGGGGCTGTCGGACCCCGGCTTCGCGGACCGCTTCATCGCGTCGCACCTCGGCTCGACGACGCACATCTCCGTCCTCGACGGCGAGGGGATGGCCTGCTCGGTGACCTGCACGAACGGCGAGGGCTCGGGCGTCGTGGTGCCCGGCACCGGGATCCACCTCAACAACATGATGGGCGAGCAGGACCTCTCGCCGCTCGGCTTCTTCACCCACCCACCGGGCCGGCGGCTGCCGTCGATGATGGCGCCGACGGTGGTCCTCGGGCCGGGCGGGGAGCCCGAGCTCGTCCTCGGCTCGGCGGGCTCGAACCGCATCCGCTCGGCGATCGTGCAGGTCATCGCGAACACGGTCGACCGGGGGATGGGCCTCCAGGAGGCGGTCGACTCGCCGCGGGTGCACTTCGAGGACGGGATCGTCTACGTCGAGCCCGGGGTCGACGAGGCGCCGCTCGCCGGCCGGCAGCTCGGGCGCTTCCGCGACCGCAACCTGTTCTTCGGCGGCGTGCAGGCGGTGGGGCGCGACCCGGCGACGGGGGAGATGGCCGGCGCGGGCGACCCGCGGCGCGGCGGGGCCGTCGTGGTCGCCTGAGGCTGCGCGCGCTCAGCCGCGCTGCTCGCCGGCGACGAGCGTCCGCACGACCTCGAGGCGGTCGTCGAGGACGCAGACGTCGGCGGCGAGGCCGGGGGCCAGCCGGCCCACGGGGCGCTCGGGGACCAGGCGGGCGGGGACGGCGGTCGCGGCGCCGACCGCCTCCTCGAGCGGCGCGCCGAGTGCGACGAGCCGCCGCACACCGGCGATGAGCGGGACGGTCGAGCCCGCCAGCCGGCCAGGCGGGCGCGGGCGGCCGCCCAGGGTCTGCGCCACGCCGTCGGAGATCAGGCAGAGCCGCCCGCGCGCCGCGCGCCACAGGAGCGCCTCGGTCTCCGGCGCGAGGTGGGCGCCGTCGAGGATGGCGGTGACGATCACGTCGTCGCGGGCGAGCGCGGCGCCCGCCGGGCCCGGGTCGCGGTGGCCGAAGCGGCGGTGGGCGTTGAAGGCGTGAGTGAGCGCGCGGGCGCCGCGGTCGAAGGCGGCGTGCGCCGTCGCGGCGGTCGCGTCGGTGTGGCCGAGGTGGATGACGATCCCCCGGGCGTGAAGCGCCGTGACGAGCTCGAGCCCGCCGGGCAGCTCGGGCGCGAGGGTGACCGCGCCGGGGGCGGGCTCGGCGCCCAGCAGCGACGGGTCGAGCGCGCCGAGGTGCTCCGGCGGCTGCGCGCCCGGCCAGCGCGGGGAGAGGAACGGGCCCTCGAGGTGGGCGCGCAGCGGCGCGCCGGCCGCCTCGCGCAGCGCCTCGCGCGTCTGCCCAGGCGGCGCGCTGATCAGCGTCGGGCGGTAGGCGGTCACGCCCTCCGCGGCGAGCGCGGCGGCGGCCCGGGCGTGGTCCGTGGCGCCCGCGGCGAGGAAGTCGACGCCGCCCGCGCCGTTGACCTGGAGGTCGACGAGACCGGGCACCGCGAGTCCGCCCGGCGCCGCCGGCGCGACCCCGACCTCGGCGATCCGCCCGCCCTCGATCCGCACGTCGCCCGCCACGCGCACGCCATCGACGAGCGCGGCGGCCACCCCGATCCGCGTCACGGAGCGAGGCGCAGGCGCCAGGCGCCCGCCTCGTCGCGCTCGGCGGCGAACGTGCGCCCCGCGTCGGCGGCCAGCGCGCCGATGTCGACGGGCGCCTCGGGATCCGTCGCGAGGACGACGAGCGCGTCGCCCGGCGGAAGCTCGGCGAGCGCCGCGCGCGCCTTGAGCGCCGGCAGCGGGCACGCCAACCCGCGGGCGTCGAGCAGCCGATCCATACGATGGGCAGGCTAATGACCGCCCGCCCGCTCGCCGTCATCCTCGCCTCCGCCGATCTCGAGCGCCTCTACACGGGGCTCTCGCTGCTGGTCTCCGCCGCCGCGGAGGGCCGGCCGGCGCACGGCCTGGCCACCTTCGGCGCGCTGGCGCCGCTCACCGACTCCGGGCTGGCCGCCCGGGCGCGCGACGCCGCGGCGACGCCGCACCTCTCCGAGCCCGGCCGCGACGTCTTCGCCCGCTCGCTCGGCGAGCTGCGCGACATGGCGGCGCCGTCGGTCCACGCGTGCGCCGCCGCGGTGCAGACCACCGGCCTCGAGCCGGAGGGCCTGGCCGGCGTGATCTCGACGCCGCGCTTCCTGGCCGCCCATCCCGACGCCGAGCTGGTGGTCGTGTGAGGCGGCTCGCGCTCGCGGCGCTCGCGCTCGGCCTGACCGGCTGCGGCTCGGCCTCCGCTGACCTCTTCGCCGTCGACCGCGAGGGGCTCGGCCGCGGCGCGAAGCTGTCGCTCCTGGTCTCCGACGACGGCACGGTGCGCTGCAACGGCAAGGCGCCCGTCCCGCTCGGCGCCGAGCGGCTGCTCGCCGCGCGCGAGCTGGCGCGCGACCTCGGCAAGCAGGCCGCCCTGGGGCTCGAGCTGCCGCCCGGCCGCAAGGAGGACACGACCTTCACCTACCGCGCCGAGCTGTCGGAGGGGACGATCGCCTTCGCCGACTCCTCGAAGGGGATCCCGCCGACCTACACGCGCCTGGCCGCCTTCACCCGCCAGGTCTCCCGGCAGGTCTGCAAGCTGAAGCGCTGAAGGCGGGGCGCCGCGCCCGTCAGCCCGCCGGGAAGCGGACCTTGCCGTTGGAGCGCGCGCGGGCCTGCGCGCGCTCGACGAAGTCGAGCCGCTTGATCGCGGCGCGGAACAGGCGCGCGACGAGCTTGAGCCGGGCGGTCTCGGAGCGCAGGTCGAGCAGCCCCTGCTTGGCGTCGAGCCCGAACTCCACGGTCGCCGCCATCTCGTAGGCGCTCATCGCCTCGATCTCCTCGGGATCGGGCGTCTTGTCCGTCGCCTGCTCGACGAGCTCGGCGTAGGCCTCGCGCGCCGTCTCCTGCGCGCCGGGGTCGACGTCCTCGGCCTCGTCGTCGAGGAACTCGACCGTCCCGGCCGGATAGGGGAGGTCGTCCTGGCGGGCGTCGACGCGGAAGACGCGGGTGCCGCGCGCGATCAGGTTGATGCGGCCGTCGTCCATCGTCTCGAGGACCTCGGCGATCTCGCACGCGCAGCCGATCTCGCGCAACCCGTCGTCGGAGACCCACACGATGCCGAACTCCGACTCCTCGGCCAGGCAGCGGCCGATCATCGTCTTGTAGCGCTCCTCGAAGATGTGGAGCGGGACGAGCTCGCCCGGCAGTGCGACGAGGCCGAGCGGGAAGAGCGGGAAGTCGCGCACCAGCTCCATGGGCACGGAGTGTACGAGCGCGGACAACGCCTTCGAGCGGTCCGGAGGCGACCCGGCGCCGTACCCCTCGCGATGCCCTCCCGAGCGCTCGTCTGGTTCCGGCGCGACCTCCGCGTCCACGACAACCCGTCCCTCACCGCCGCCCACCGCGAGTTCGACGAGATCGTTCCCGTCTTCGTGGTCGACCGGCGGCTGATCCTCGGCCGCTGGCCGTCGGGGCCGCGCACGCGGTTCCTGCTCGAGTCGCTCGCCGAGCTGCGCGAGGCGCTGCGGGCGCGCGGCGGCGAGCTGATCGTCCGCGAGGGGCGCCCGGAGGACGAGCTGCCGGCGCTCGCTCGCGCGGCGGGCGCGAGCGCCGTCCTCTTCGCCCGAGACGTGTCGCCGTTCGCCGCCGGGCGCGATACCCGGACGAGCCGCGCGCTCGCCGGCGCGGGCGTGGAGCTGCGGCCCATGCCCGGCGCCTTCGTGCTCGACGACGTCGGCGCGCCGCGCACCGCCGACGGGCGGCCGTTCACCGTGTTCTCGCCCTTCCACCGCCGCTGGCGCGAGCTCGAGCTGCGCGAGGTGCACGCCGCGCCGGGTGCGCTGCGCGTGCCGGCGTGGCTCGAGGCGGGCGCGATCCCGCCGCTCGACGCGTTCGGCCTCGAGCCGGAGCTCACCGACCCGATCACGCCCGGCGAGCGCGCCGGCCGCGAGCGGATGGCGGCGTTCCTGCGCGACGACCTCGCCGCCTACGCCGAGCGCCACAACCGGCTGGCCGGCGGCACGTCGGAGCTCTCGCCCTACCTGCACTTCGGCTGCCTCTCGCCGCGCGAGCTCGTCGCGCGCGCCCGCGAGCAGGAGGGCAAGGGCCCGGAGGCCTTTGTCCGCCAGGTCGCCTGGCGCGACTTCTACGGCCACGTCCTCCTCCATCACCCCGGCAACGCGCACCACCCGTTCCAGCGGCGCTTCGAGGCGCTCGAGACGGTGGAGGACCAGGCGCTCTACGACGCGTGGCGCGAGGGGCGCACGGGCGTGCCGATCGTCGACGCCGCCATGCGCCAGCTGCTCGCCCGCGGCTGGATGCACAATCGCGCGCGGCTGATCGCCGGCTCGTTCCTCACCAAGAACCTGCACCTCGACTACCGCCTCGGCGAGGACCACTTCATGCGCCACCTGCTCTGCGGCGACGCGGCGCAGAACAACGGCAACTGGCAGTGGGTGGCCTCGGTCGGCGTCGACCCGGCGCCCGCCTTCCGGCGCATGTTCAACCCCGTCCGCCAGCAGGAGCGCTTCGACCCCGACGGCGAGTACGTGCGCCGCTGGGTCCCCGAGCTGCGCGACGTGCCGCCGGGCCGGCTCGCCGAGCCCCACACGATGACCGAGCTCGACCAGCGCATGGCCGGCTGCGTGATCGGCGTCGACTACCCGGCGCCGGTCGTCGACCACCGGCGCGAGCGCGAGCGTGCGCTCGAGCGCTACCGCGCGGTCCCCGCCCTATGATCGCCCCGCCCGTGGCCCCCGAGCTCTACCTCCAGCGCGACCAGCCCGAGGGCGTCCCGCCGCTCCAGCTGACCGGGGAGCGCACGCTCCCCGACGTCCCCGAGGAGAACTACTGGTTCCAGCGCCATCTCGTGGTCTACGAGTGGATCGCCGCGGAGATAGCGTCCCCGCCCACCCGGCGGGTGGTCGACCTCGCGTGCGGGGAGGGGTACGGCAGCGCGGTGCTCGCCCGCACCGCCGCGTCGGTCGTGGGCGTCGACGCCAACCCCGAGGCCCACGAGCACGCGCGGCTGAAGTACACCCGCGAGCCCGTCCTCACCTTCGAGCGCAACATGATCGAGCTGTGGCACGGCGACGTCGACTGCGTCGTCTTCCTCCAGACGATCGAGCACGTGCAGGATCCCGACGCGGTCCTCGAGCACATCCGGTCGCTGATCGGGCCGGCCGGCGTCGCCTACGTCTCGACGCCCAACGTGCTGACGCTCGCGCCGGAGGGGGCGGAGAAGTCGGGCAACCCGTGGCACGTCAAGGAGTACCGCCACGAGGAGTACCGGGAGCTCTGCGCGCGCCACTTCGGCTCCGTCGAGCTGTTCGGCCTCTTCCACGCGCGCAAGCTGCGCTGGCACCAGCTCGCGATCGAGCGCGCGCGCTGGGACGACGTCCACCGGGCGCTGCGCATCACCAAGCCGTTCTACGACCGCTTCACGCCGGCCATCTCGGTGCGCGACTTCGCGCTGCGGCCCGGCGGCCTGGATCGCGCGCTCGACTTCGTCGCCGTCCTGCGGCCGTGAGCCGGGCGCCCGGCTCCGCCCCCGGCGCCCTCGCCCTCGTCCTCCACACCCACATGCCCTACGTCGAGGGCTTCGGCACCTGGCCGTTCGGCGAGGAGTGGCTGTGGGAGGCGATCGCCACCTCCTACGTCCCGCTGCTCGACCTGCTCGACGCCGCGCCGGGCCGGGTGACGCTGTCGGTCACGCCCGTGCTGGCCGACCAGCTCGAGGCGCCCGGCGCGCTCGAGCGCTGCGAGGCGTTCCTGCGCGAGATCCGCCCCGAGTCCCACCGGCTCGACATCGCCGCCGCGGGCTCCGACGCGGGCGTCGCCGCCGCGCTCGAGCACTCCGCGGCCGCCTACGCGGCGGCGGCCGAGCGGGTGAGCGGAGTCGGGGAGCGCCTGCTGGCGCGCGCGACCTGGACGTCGTCGGCGACGCACGCGGTGCTGCCGCTGCTGGCGACGGACGCCGGGGTCCGCCTCCAGCTCGCGTCGGGGATCGCCGCGCACCGGGCGCGGACGGGCGGCTGGGAGGGCGGCCTCTGGCTGCCCGAGTGCGCCCACGCGCCGTGGCTCGACCCGGTCCTCGAGGCGGCGGGCGCGCGGCTGGCCTGCGTCGAGCTGACCGGCGTGCACGGCGTGGGCGCGCCGGAGCACCTGCGGCCGCTGCGCACGGCGGCCGGGCCGCTGCTCGTGCCGGTCGACCGCGCGGTGATCGACCTCGTGTGGGGCGGCGAGGGCTACCCCTCCCGCGGCGCCTACCGCGACTCGCATCGGATGACGGAGCACCGCCACCGCGCCTGGGCGGTGGACGGCGCCCCGTACGACCCCGCGCGCGCCGCCGAGCAGGCGCGGGCGGACGCCGCGGACTTCGTCGCGCGGGTCGGCGAGCGGGTGCGCGGCGGCGGCCTGTGCGTCTGCGCGCTCGACACGGAGCTGCTCGGGCACTGGTGGCACGAAGGGGTCACCTGGCTGGCGGCGGTGCTCGAGGCCGCCGACGCGGTGGGGCTGCCGGTCGTCGCGCTCGACCGCGCCGCCGCGGAGTCCTTCGGGCCCGTGGCGGCGCCGGCGCTGCCCGTGACCACCTGGGGGGAGGGCTACGACCTGTCGACCTGGAGCGGGCCGGGCGCGCGCGGGCTCGCGTGGCGGCAGCGGGCGGCGGAGCTCGCGGTGTTCCGGGAGGCGGCGGGCGGCGAGCCGCCGGCGCGGGCGCTGCGCGAGCTGCTCGCCCTCCAGGCGTCCGACTGGGCGTTCCTGCTCACCCGCGAGCTGGCGGGCGAGTACCCGCTCGAGCGCACCGAGGGCCACGAGCGCGCGCTCGCCGCCGCGCTGGGCGACGGCATGCCCCCGGCCCTGCGCAACCTCGCGCCGCACCTGGCAACGGCGTCCTTTGCCGAGCCCTGAGCAGGGATCCGTCCGGCGACCTCGTATCCTCTCCGGGTCGTTCGCTTCACCCTGAACTGAAAACGCCGAGTCCCCGCCGCCCACGGCGGAGGGGAACGGGGGACCCGCTGGGCCGCACGTCGTGGCCCCGGGGCGAATCGCCGCCAGTGCGCGGCGTAGCGCAGGTCTTCAGCGCGAGCCCGTCAGCTAACCCCGTAGGCGCCGAGACCGAGGAGTGTCAGTGCCCACAACCCCAGAGGCGGTTCCCGTGCCGCCGTCCGCCGAGCTCGACGGCGCCGCGCGGCGCTCGCTGCGCCGGTCGATCGAGCGCCGTGCCGCTGCCCGCCAGGCCCGGCGCCGCCGCCTGACCGGCCGCACGAGCGCGCTCGCGATCGCGGGCGCCATGGCGATCGGCTCGGCCGGCGCGGTGGCCGCCGACGGGACGGGCGGCGCGACCGCCGGCTCACCCGCCTCGAAGGCCGCGCGCGGCGGCGCCTCCGTCGCCGCGATCCAGCGCGCGCTCGGCGTGACCGCCGACGGCGTGCTGGGCCCGCAGACCCGCCGCGCGATCCGCGCCTTCCAGCGCCGCAAGGGTCTCGCGGTCGACGGCATCGCCGGCCCGCAGACGCTCGCCGCCCTCGGGCTGGCCCGCAGTTCGAGCACGCCGCCGGCGCTCACCGAGTCGATGCCGGGCAGCACCGCCACCCGCACCCGCCGCGCGCCGAAGCGCCGCACCGCGCCGAGCGCCGCGTTGCAGAAGATCGCCGCCTGCGAGTCGGGCGGCAACCCGGCCGCCGTGTCGGCCGACGGCCGCTACCGCGGCAAGTACCAGTTCTCGCGCGCCACGTGGCGCGCCATGGGCGGCAAGGGCGACCCTGCCGCCGCGCCCGAGGCCGAGCAGGACCGCATCGCCGCCGCGCTCTACGCGGCGCAGGGCTCCTCGCCCTGGCCGAGCTGCGGGTAGGCGCGCGCGGTCTTCGGGGCCGGGTCAGCCTCCGCGGCGGCGCAGGCGGATCGGGCCGCGGGCGGCGTCGAGGTCGACGACCTCGCCGCGCTGGGCGACCTCGAGCTCGCCGCGGGCGACCATCTCGCGCGCGGCCGCCCGCACGACGTCCATGTGCGCGCGGAAGCCGTCGTCCCCGCCGACCGCCCGCGCCGCCTCCGAGGGGCAGATCGTGCGGCCGGGCGCCCGGCGGTCGAGGAGGGCGCGGATCGCGTCCGCGTAGGCGCTCACGCGCTCACGGCCACGTCATCTGCCGCGGCGCGGGGCGCATCCGCAGCACGCGCGCCGGCACCCCGGCGCAGACGGCGTTGTCGGGGATGTCGCCCGTCACGACGCTCGTCGTCCCGATCACCGCGTTGTCGCCGACCGTCACGCCGCGCAGGAAGCACGCGCCGTAGCCGATCCAGACGTTGTGCCCGACGCGAACGTCACGCTTGTAGATCCCCTGCTCGCGCACCGGGCGCTCGACCTCGACGACGCCGTGGTCGAAGTCGATGAGCATCACCCGGTCGGCGACGATGCACTCGCGCCCGATGGAGACGTGCTGGAAGGCGGAGATCGTGCACTCCTGGCCGATCACCGTCTTCGCCC
>JAUJME010000003.1 GCA_030447005.1 Solirubrobacteraceae bacterium
AGCGCATCGAGTGCTTCCACGTCGCCTCGCCGACCGTCTCGATCACCACGTCGACGCGGTCGGGCACCCGCTCGCCGCTCAGCAGCGTGACGTGCGCGCCGAGCTCGCGGGCCTGCTCGAGGCGCGCCTCGTCGCGGCTGGTGACCGCCACCTCGAGCCCCGCGCCGGCGGCGAGCAGGATCGCGGCGGTGGAGACGCCGCCGCCCGCGCCCTGGATCAGCACCCGCTGTCCCGGCCGCAGCCCGCCGCGGGTGAACAGCATCCGGTAGGCCGTCAGGTAGGCGGTCGGCAGGCAGGCCGCCTCGGCGAAGGAGAGCTCGGCCGGCTTGGGCAGCACGTTGGCCGACGGCACCAGCACGCGCTCGGCGAGCGTCCCCTGGTGGCGCTCGGAGAACAGGCTCCACCCCTGCTCGTCCTCGATCACCGAGTGCAGCACGACCTCGCGGCCGTCGGCGGTCACGCCGGCGGCGTCGCAGCCGAGGATCATCGGCAGCCGCTCGGCGGGCAGGCCGACGCCGCGCAGGGACCAGAGGTCGTGGTGGTTGAGGGTCGCGGCGCGCAGCTCGACGACCTCCCAGCCGTCGCGGGGCTCGGGCTCGTCGCGCTCGGCGACCTCGAGGCCGGCGAGCGGATCGTCCCGGTGCTGACTGGCGGCGAAGGCGGCGAGCATCGTGTGCGCCAGTTCACCACAGAACCGCCCCCGGAGGTGGTGAAATACGAAGGGTGCGGACGCTCGTGCTCTCCCTCTGGCTGCTGGCCCTCGGGGCGATCGTCCTCTACGGGTTCTTCTTCGGGCTGGCCGGGGTCTCGCCGCGCGACGTCGCCGGCGTGACCGCCGTCGTGGCGGTCCTCGCCGTCCTGTTCACCCTGCGCAACCTGCGCGTCGACTACCAGCTGCGCAGCCGCGCGGGGAACCCGCAGCTACGCGCCGACCGCAACCGGGTCCGGGAGCGGCGGGGCTTCTGAGCCGGGGGGCGGCGGCGCTGGGGAGAGCGGCGCCCCGTGGCCGCCCTCGGCGAGCAGCGCCTCGAGCAGCCCCAGCGCCGCATCGACGTCGCGCTCGGCGACCGCGGCGCGCGCCGCGAGCTCTCCCGCGCCGTCCGTGAGGCGCAGGGCCGGCACCACGCCGATCAGCACCGCGATCCGGACGCGCGCGAGCAGGGGGGAGCGGGCGCCGGCGAACGCGAGGCAGAGGCCGCGCCGGCGGCGGGTCAGCGCGCGGCCGGCGCGGGTGTCGACGCAGCGGGGCGCGTAGGGCGCGAGCCGCTGGCGGTCGGCGTGCCCGAGGAGGTCGTTGAGCGCGCGCAGGTAGGCGGAGACGGCCGGGTCGACGCAGCGGGGTCGATCGGTGAAGGGCTCGCCCGCCAGCAGCGAGACGACCTCCATGACGCAGGTCCCGTCGGCGGGCGTGCGATGCGATCCGCGACCGAGGTGCTGGGCCACACCGGCTCACAACGCACGCCGCGCCGGAATCTGGCGGTGTGTGTCCGAGATCACCAGACGGAGTCGAACAGCAGCTCGCTGGCGAGGCCCTGGGCGGCCAGGAGCGCCAGCACGAGCCGCAGCCGCCGGTGCGGGAGGACCGCCGCGGCGGCGAGGCAGAGGAAGGGCGCGAAGAAGAGCCAGATCCGCTCCGTCTCGGCCTTGGTGAAGCCGAGGAGCGACGCGACGGCGATCACCGCGAAGATCGCCAGCGCCAGCGAGCGGCCCGCACCGAGCGCCCGGAAGGCGTACCAGGTGATCGGCAGCCCGACCGTGACCAGGAAGGCGACCGGCGACCCGAGCACCCAGAACCAGTACGGCCGCCCGCGCGCGATGCCCGCCCGGTAGACCTGCTCGGTGCCCTGAAGCGTCCCGATCGGGTCGAAGCCGCTCCACGCGTAGAGGAGCGCGTAGAAGGCGACGAGGGCGACCCCGCACGCCGCCGCGAGGACGAACGCCCGCCGCAGCCCCGACCGCCGCAGCTCGAGCACGGTCGCCCAGGCGCCCACCGCCAGCAGCGACCACGCGAAGAACGAGGCCACCGCGAGCCCCACCGCGCCCGCGACCACGCCCACCACCCGCGGCGCCGCCATCAGCAGGCACGCGGCCACCACGCCGAGCGTCATGTAGATCGCGTCGGCGGAGGTCACGCCGAACATCGCGGCGCCGGGGGAGAGGGCGAGCAGCAACGCGGCCACCCGCGCGGCGCCGTCGTCGAGCAGCCGGCGGCCGAGCAGGTAGACGAGCGGCGTGGCGAGCGCGCCCGCCGCGATGCACAGCGCGGCCAGCCCTGCGGGGCTGTCGATCCCGAGCGCGTTCATCGTCAGCAGGAGGCCGGGCGGGTGGCCGGCGGCGTGGACGGGCAGCGAGGTCACGACCTCCGAGAAGCGGTCGAGGAAGATGTCGGTCCCGTAGCGCAGGGCCGGCAGCGCCGGCAGGTACTCGTTGGCCGCCTCGAAGGAGCGCGCCGGGTCGAAGACGCGATCCCAGGCTCCCGTCCCGCCCCGCGCCGCCGCGAGCGAGAGCCGGACGAGCGCGGTCAGGACGAGCGAGGCGAGGACGAACCACCCCGCGCTCAGCCGGAGCAGCCGCGGTGCGAGGAGGACGGCGGCCGCCAGGACGGCGACCGCGGCGAGCACCCACAGCTCCGCCTGCGGGTCCCAGCGCCACAGGAACGGCGGGTTCGGGACGTAGAGGACCGTCCCCCGCGCGTCGAGGACGAGCCCCCAGGCGATGACGGCGGCGCCGATGCCGAAGCCGAGCCACGGGAGATGTCGGCGCGCCGCGTTCACGCCGCACACCCTGACGCGTCTGCCATCCTCGCTCGATCCGCCGTGCCGCTCTCCCGATCCTCTGCGTCGCGCTCGCCGGCTGCGGCTCCCTTCCGCCCGAGCGGACCCCGAAGGCGGCCGAGCCCGGCACGTCGCCGCCGGTGGCCGAGCGCCCCGCGGGCGAGGTCGTCGACGTCGGCAGCAAGCCCGAGGGCATCGCGGCCGACGCCCGGACCGGCGTCGTGGCGGTCGGGCTGCGCGAGCCCGACCGGGTCGCGCTCGTCGACGGCGCCTCGGGCCAGGTCACGGCGCGCGTCCGCGTGCCCGGGCCGGCGCGCCACCTCCAGATCGGCGAGCCGGGCGGGCCGGTCCTCGTGCCGGCCGAGCCGGCCAACGCGCTCGTGCGCCTCGCGCTGCCCGGCGGCCGAGAGCTGAGCCGCACGCCGGTCGGCACGCAGCCCCACGACGCCACGCAGGCGGGCGGGCGGATCTTCGTCGCCGACGAGCGCGCCGACACCGTCACGGTGCTCGAGGGCGGCCGGCGCGTCGGGCGCTTCGGCGTCGCGCGGCAGCCGGGCGGCCTCGCGCCGGTCGACGGCGGCCGGGCGGTCGCGGTCGTCTCCGTCCGCGACCGGGTGGTCGAGCTCTTCGAGACGAGACCGCCTTACCGGCGCCTGGGCCGCGCCAACGCCGGGGTCGGCCCGACGCACGCGGTCTCCGACGGCGAGGACACGGTCTACGTCACCGACACCGCCGGCGACGCGCTGCTCGTCTTCCGCACCGAGCCCGAGCTCGAGCTCAGCCGGCGCCTCGCCATGCCGACCTCGCCGTACGGGATCGACATCGACACGGAGCGCGACCGCCTGTTCGTCACGCTCCAGGGGACCAACCGGCTGGTGAAGCTGTGGACGAACGGCCCGCGGACCGTCGCGACGATCCCCACCGTCCGCCAGCCGCGCTCCGTCGCGGTCGACGACCGGACGGGCCGCGCCTTCGTCACCGGTGACGACGGCGTGCTTCAGCTGATCGACCCCGGCGACCGCTGACGGCGGCGTCCGCGGATCAGGTAGAGGACCGCCGAGGCTGCGAAGAGCGCCGCGGTCACGAGCAGGAAGCGCGACAGGTAGCCCTCGTAGGGGATGCCCGCCACCCGCTCATAGCTCGACTCGGCCCGTTCGAGCCCGAGGATCACCGGGAAGTAGACGAGCGCGAGCAGGCCGGTGAGCGCGGCGGGCACGCGCAGGTAGTTGACCGCCCCGCCCGCGGGCACCTTGGACGCGGCGCGGTCGAGGCCCGAGTAGAACGGCAGCAGCACGAGGTCGTGGAGGATCACCGCGCCGATGAACCAGATCAGGATCCCCAGCGCGTCGCGCGCGTCGACGAGCTGGAGGATCGCCCACCCCATGGCCGCCAGCGCGACGACGTGGGCGATCGCGTGCAGCGGGCTGGCGCCGTAGCGGCGGGCGATCACGCGCGGAACTCCATCAGGCCGACCCACTTCGTGTTGTGGACCCCGGGCAGCGACGGGACGATGATCCGCGCCGGGAAGCCGTGGTCCATGGACAGGTCGGCGCCGTTGACCTCGAGCGCGAGCAGCGAGCGCTCGTCGGCGACCTGGTGGCCGTCGAGCGTGACCTCGCGCAGGCCGCCGCGCGGCTGAAGCGAGCGGATGAACACCTCGCCGGCGCCGTCCGCGCCCGCGGCGCGCGCGAGCTCGGCCAGCGGCACGCCCGTCCACTCCTGGGTGGTCGACCAGCCCTCGACGCAGCCGATCGTCAGCTTCTCCGTCCGCTGCGGCAGCGCCAGCAGCTCGTCGCGCGAGAGCCGGCGCGTGCCGCCCGGCCCGCGCAGCTCGAGCGCGTAGGCCGCGCCGACCATCGCCTGGGTGATCCCGGCGCCGCGGGCGGTCTTGTTGACCGGGAAGGCGTTCGGCCCCGTCCCGGGGGCGTCGCGGCGCGGGGCGAGGAAGGCCGTCGAGCGCAGCGGCCCGCCGATCGAGGAGCCCACGTGGCCGGCGAACAGCGCGAAGGAGCCCGCGCCCACGAGCCCGAGCAGCCCGCGGCGGCTGATGGTGGGGGCGGCCGGCTCGGTCGGGACGAGGCCGCCGTGGGGGTCGTCGGGCTCGGGCCGCGTGTTGGCGAGGTCGGCGCGCAGCGGGGCGAGCACGCCGCGGTCGCGGTAGGCGCGGCGGATGACCGGCGCCTTGATCGCGACGTGCAGGACGAGCGACGCCACGAAGATCACCGCGCCGTAATAGTGGGCGGTGAGGAAGGAGAAGCCGAAGGCGTAGAAGTACTGGATGTTCGCCACGCCGGTGACGAACAGGAAGACGGCGCTCGAGACGAGCAGCGTGATGGCCAGGCGCTCGATCCCCTGGGCGGGCGACGAGACGGGCGGCCAGGCGAACAGGCGGGGGATGACCGACCACAGCTTCGCGAGCAGCAGCGGGATCGCCAGCAGGCCGACGTTGACGTGGAGTCCCTGGTTGAGCGCGTAGAGCCACGTCGGGCCCGACGGCCAGCCGAACGTGAGCGGCAGGTCGCGGTCGGCCGGGATCAGCGCGTTCGTCCCGAGGTCGGGCTGGTAGGCCGCGTGGGAGAGGAAGCCCGTCACGCCGACGATGGTCAGCAGGATCAGGAGCAGGCTGCCGAGGAAGGCGGTCAGCCACGGCCCGCGCAGCGGGCTGCGCCAGAAGCCACGGCGGAACGGCCCCGGCGGGGGCGTCTCGGGGAAGAGTCGCAAGATCAGATCCGGGCGAGCCGCGAGAACCAGCGGCCCTCGTCCTCGAGGGTCTCGAGCTCGCGCATCTCGGCCTGCCGGGCGATCGGCGTCATGGCGTCGGCCGCCACGTGGGCCCACGGGAACCACTCGCTCACGGCTCGGTCGGTCTCGATGCGCACGTTGGTCATACGCGTCGGGGAGCCTGGCGGATCCACTTCGACGATCGCCTCGCCGCCCGGGCGCAGGAGCCCGCCCACGCGGTCGAGCAGCGCAGCCGGCCAGCCGCCGATGCCGATGTTGCCGTCGAACAGCAGCGCGGTCGCCCAGCTGCCCGAGCCCGGCACCTCGGCGAAGATCGAGCCCTCGACGACCTGGCCGCCGCGGGAGCGGGCGATCCCCACCGCCGCCGGCACGAGATCGACGCCGAGGGCCGGCTTGCCCGCGGCCTCGAGCGCCTCGAGCAGCCGCCCCGGCCCGCACCCCACGTCGAGCACCGGCGCGGCGACCCGTGCCACGATGCGGTCGTCGACCGCCGTGGTGGGGGCCAGCCAGCGCTCGAGCGGCAGCGGGTCCAGCCGGCCGTCCTGCGTGCGCAGGCGCACCCGCGGGGGAGGCGGGCCGCCCGCGGCGTGCCGGACGGCCAGCGCGAGCAGGCGCGCGTAGAAGACGTCGGCCGGCATGGGCGACCGCTCCGCGGCGCGCTCGCGCGGCAGCACCCCGCCCTCGGGCACCGCGGTCACGCGGGCGCCCCCAGAGCCGCCTCGACCCCGGCCAGCTCGGCGGCGAATCGCGTGCCGGGCGCCGCGGCGGCCACCGCCCGGGCATCCTCGATCGTGTCGACGTCGAGCAGCGGCGGGAGGTCGGCGACGTCCAAGCCGAGCTCGGTGAGCCGCGCGCGCTGGGCGGCGCCCGTCGCCTCCGAGCTCATCGGCACGCCGGCGAAGACCCGCGGATCGGCGGCACGCAGGCCGATCGCCCAGTAGCCCCCGTCCTCGGCGTCGCCGACCACCGCGCCGGCGCCGCCGGCGCCGCCGTCGTCGAGGGCGGCGAGCCCGTCCTCGAGCAGCGCGGGCGTGAGCTGGGGGGTGTCCATCCCGACGAGCAGTGCGGGGGCGCCCGCATCGGCGAAGGCGCCCGCCAGCCGCTCGCCGAGGCCGCCGGCGCGCTGCGCGATCACCTCGAAGCCCTCGGGCACCCACGGGCCGGGCTCGCCGTCGAGCACGAGCACGCGGCGCCGGCGCCCGCCGGCCGCGGCGACCGCGGCCAGCGTGTCGGCGAGCGCGGCGCCCGCCAGCGCGGCGGCCTGCCGCGGGGTGCACGGCGGGCTGAGCCGCGTCTTGACGCGCCCGGGCACCGGCGCCTTGGCGATGACCAGGAGCGCGCTGCTCATGCGAGCGCCGCCGCCATGTCGCGGACCGCGCGCAGCGTGCCGCGCACCGTCCCCGTCACCTTCGAGCGCCCGGCGCGCGGGTGGTAGGTGATCGGCGTCTCCTCGATCCGCCAGCCCGCCTGGGCGGCGCGCAGGACCATCTCGAGCGGCCAGCCGAAGCGGCGGTCGCGGATGCCCAGCGCCAGCAGGGCCTCCCGGCGCGCGGCGCGCATCGGCCCGAGGTCGGTGACCCGCACCCCGGCGCGGCGCCGCAGCTCGAGCGAGAGCGCCCGGTTGGCGAGGCGCGCGTGGGCCGGGAACCCCTCCCGCGCGCCCGTCCGTGCGCCGAGCATCAGGTCGGCACGCCCGGCGGCGACCGGGTCGGCGACCCGCGGCAGCTCGCCGGGATCGAACGAGGCGTCGCAGTCCATGAAGCACACGATGTCGGCACGGGCGGCGGAGAGACCCGCGAAGCAGGCGGCGCCGAAGCCGGGCACCGGCTCGCGGACGACGCGGGCGCCGAGCGCGGCGGCGAGCGCGCCGGAGCCGTCCGTCGAGTTGTTGTCGACCACGATCGGCTCGTAGCCCGCGGGCATGCGATCGAGGACCCAGGGCAGGGCCTCGCGCTCGTTGAGGACTGGAAGGACGACGTCGGGCATGCGTGGGCGAGAGAAGCCATTCTTACCCCGGATGGGGCTTCGGATGCCTACGCACCGCCGGCCGCGCCGGTTGACCGGGCGCTCACGCGGCTAGCCTGCCGCCGGTGGACGGCCTCACCCTCGTCACCGGCGGCGCCGGCTTCATCGGCTCCCACGTGGTCGACGAGCTGGTCGGCGGCGGCGCCCGCGTGCGGATCCTCGACCACCTCCACCCGGCCGCCCACGGCGGCGAGCCGCCCGGCTACCTCAACCCCGAGGCGGAGTGGATCCGCGGCGACGTGCGCGACCCCGAGGCCGTCGAGCGCGGCCTGGAGGGCGTCACGGCGATCTCCCACCAGGCGGCGATGGTGGGGCTCGGCGTCGACATCGGCGACATCGCCGACTACGCCAGCCACAACGACCTGGGCACGGCGGTGCTCCTGCGCGCGCTCGCCCGCCGCGGGTTCGGCGGCCGGCTCGTGCTCGCCTCGAGCATGGTCGTCTACGGCGAGGGGCGCTACCGCTGCACCGAGCACGGGATCGTCCCGGCGCCGCCCCGGACGCCCGAGGACCTCGACGCCGGCCACTTCGAGCCGGCCTGCCCGCGGTGCGGGCGCGCGCTGGCACCCGAGTCCGTGCCCGAGGACGCCCCGGTGGACCCGCGCAACGTCTACGCCGCCACGAAGCTCCACCAGGAGCACCTCTGCTTCGCGTTCGCCCGCGAGACGCAGGCCACGGTCACCGCCCTGCGCTACCACAACGTCTACGGCCCGCGGATGCCGCGCGACACGCCCTACGCGGGCGTCGCCTCGATCTTCCGCTCGCGCCTGGAGGCGGGCGAGCCGCCCCTGGTCTTCGAGGACGGGGGCCAGCGCCGCGACTTCGTCCACGTCGCCGACGTCGCCCGCGCCAACGTCCTCGCCCTCACCGCCGACACGCCGGTCCACGGGGCGCTCAACGTCGCCACGGGCACCCCGCGCACGGTGGGCGACATGGCGGCCGAGCTGGCGCGGGCGATGGACGGGCCGGCGCCGCAGGTCACCGGCGCCTGGCGCGGGGGGGACGTCCGCCACGTCTTCGCCTCGACGGAGCGCGCGCGGGAGGCGCTCGGCTTCGAGGCGCGGGTGGGCTTCGCCGACGGGATGGCGGAGTTCGCCCGAGCGGAGCTGCGGGCGTGAGGGCAGACCTACGTGCCGCGCTGAGCGGGCGCCCGTTCGGGCCGGCGCTCGGGCACCCGGCGGACGGGCCGGGTGGCCGGCGGCTGGTCGCCGCCGTGGTCGCGACGGCGGTGCGGCCAGGGCTCGGCGTCGGGCTTGGGCAGCACGAGATCGGGCGGCCCGCCGGGCAGCTTGGGCGGCGGCTCGGGCTTCTCGCTGCCGCCGTCGCGCCGGTCCTCGCCGTCAGTCGGGTCGTCGTCGTCCTCGTCGCGCAGCTTGAAGAACCACACGAGCCAGACGATCAGCGCCCCGACGTCGAAGACGCGCAGGCCGACCATGAAGATCCACCCTTCGAGGGTCATCCGAGCGGAGGGTAGAGCGCCCGCGAGCGCCTGGGTGCCGGTTGCCACGAGCCCGGCGTCGCGGTGCGAACGTCAACTGCGGCTGGTGAGGTTGAGGTTCCCAGGGCCTGCCGACCAGGCCGGCTAGTGGTCGTGCCCGCGGCTGCCGATCTTCGAGAGGCCGCGGGAGAGGATGTAGGCGGCGCTCAGCAGCGTGACCAGCGTCCACGCCTGCGGGGCGTCGAAGTTGTCGGCCACCGCGGCGGCGATGACGACGGCGACGATCGCCGACAGCAGGACGAGGAACTCGCTCGTGAGGAAGAACGGCTTGGACTTGGGGCGCTGCGCCGGCGCGGTCGACCAGACGCCGCGCGTCTCGCCGCCTGCGTTGCCGAAGCGCTGCGTGGTCTCGTCCTGGTAGGGCGGGGTCTGGGTGCTCATCGGGCTCCTTCTCCGGGGTCTGGGATGCCGCTGCGGTCAAACTCGACCTGCTCGCGGCGGACGGGCTCGGAGACGCGCTCACGCTCCGTGATGACGTCCTTCTCGAGACGCACGCGCTCCGTGGGGACGATCCGCTTGGACACGACGGGCTCGTGGGTCATGAGCGTCACGTCCATCTCGGCGTCCGGGCGGTCGGGCGCGTCGAGGGGGACCCGCTCGATCCGCAGCTCCTCGTGGCGGACGGGGACGGTGATCGTGACCTCCTCGGTGACGATCTCCTTGCGGACCTGGACGCGCTCGCGCGGGCGAGGGCGGCTCGTGACGTCCAGGCGCTCCTCGGAGAGGACGACCTCGACCTCGTTCTCGCTCCTGCGCTCCGGGGCGGCGGGAGCGGCGGGGCGGGCGGCTGCCGGGGCGGCCGGCGCTGCCGGCGCGGCGACGGCGGGCGGCGCGGGCGTCGCCCGCACGGGCGCGGGACGCGCGAGGTCCCACCGGCCGCGGGCGAAGCCGCGGCTGAGCATGTAGAGCGCGGCGAGGGCCGCGATCAGCGTCCAGACGCGGGCGCTCGACAGGGTCCCGGACGCGGCGCCGGCGATCAGCAGCGCGAGCAGCGCGACGCCGAGCACCGCCGATTCGCTCCACGGTCGTTCCGTGCGAGGGGAATCCATACCCGCGACTGCCCCGCCGCCCGAGCGGCAAAACGCCTAGGCCACCGCGGGCACGGGCTCGCCGGCGGCGGCGCCGACCGATTCGAGCGCCTCGAGCAGCACCGCGCGGAAGGCCCGTGGCTGCGTCGCGCACGCGGCGTGGTCGGCCGCGATCTCCAAGCGCCGCGCCCCGAGCGCCTCGGCCAGGGCGCGCTGCTTGGCGGGCGGCACGCTCGTGTCCTCGGCGGTGACGATCACCGCGCTCGGGAGGCCGCGCAGCCCCGCGATCCAGGGCCGGGCGTCGTAGCGGCTGAGCTCCCGGCCCGCCTCGGCGATGTCGACGCTCGAGCCGCGGCCGAGCTCCGCCGCCACCCAGCTGCGCCGGCCGCCGGACGGGACGCCGCCGGCCTTGAGCATCGCCTCCCAGGCCCGGACGGGGAAGAGGCCGAGGCCGAGGCGCAGCGCGCCCATCGTCCGCCACAACAGGTCCATGCGCGGGCCGCTCCAGTCCTGCGAGGTCGCGCAGAGCACCAGGCCGCGGACCGTGTCGGGATGCTCGCGCGCCATCAGCTGGGCGATCGGCCCGCCCATCGAGTAGCCGACCGCGGTGACCGGCCCGCAGCCGAGCTGGCGGACGAGCGCGGCGGCGTCGGCCGCGCACGCCTCGAGCGTGAAGGGCTCCGTCGAGCGCAGCCCGCGCCCGTGGCCGCGGTGGTCGACCGCCAGGACGCGCATCCCGGCCGCCGCGAGCCCGCCGTAGACCCCCGCCCAGTTGAGGTCGGAGTGGAACATCCAGCCGTGGAGCAGCAGGACGGGCGGGCCGTCGCCCCCCGTGTCGCGCAGGAACATCTCGCCGCGGCCGCGGACGTGGACGATGCGGCCGGGGGGCAGGCCCTCGGGCGGCTCGGGAGCGGGCCGGTCGGTGAGGCCGGGGAGGCGGAAGGGGAGGGACGGCATCCACGCCCGATACCCGCCGCGAAGTGACATAAGCCGGGTTTGCCCCGCCGCGGGCGGCGGGCAGTCGCAGTCGGCGCGGCCGCCACCTCCGACGGGGGCGAACGCGCAAGCTTGTCGCGGAGGGACGCCGGTGGCCCAACCGGGGCGCCGCCGGACCTCCGCCTCTCGACCCCAGGAAAGGACAGCAGTGGCTGGTGCCACCGGCACGCACGATCCGCAGCAGGCCGCGCCTCCCGGCGTGACGGAGCGGATGGCCCTGCTCGCCCACGACCGCGGCGCCCGCCTGCTGGTGGCCGCCCGCGACGCGCGGACGATCGCCGGGATGCTCGACAACCACGGGCGGCCGGAGAGCGCGCAGTTCCTGCGCCGCTCCGGGGACCGCGGCGAGCGGCTCGGCCGCTACCTGACCCAGCTCGACGAGACGGATCTCCGCCGCGCCGGCGCCCTCGCGGCGGCGGCAGCGGCAGGGCTCGTGATCGCAACACGATTGAAGGGGAGTTGAACGTGAGCACCGAGACACGCAGCGGGACGGAGCAGATGCAGGACATCGCGGGCGGCGCGCAGTCGGCCGTCGGCGAGGTCGCCGGAGAGGCGCGCGCCCAGGTCGACCAGGCCGCCGACCAGGCGAAGGGCTGGCTGGCCAAGGAGGTCGACCGCCGCAGCACGGAGGCCGGCGAGCAGCTCACCACGGTCGCGCAGGACGCCCGGAGCTTCTCCGAGCTGCTGCGCAACCATGAGAAGCAGCTGCCGTCGCAGGTGTTCACGCAGGTCGCCGACCGGGGCGAGAAGGTCGGCGCGTACCTGTCGAGCGCCGACGCGGACCGCATCCGCAACGACGCCGAGAGCTTCGGCCGGCGCCAGCCGTGGCTCGTCGGGCTCACGACGATCGGGCTCGGCTTCGCCGCTGCCCGCCTGCTGCGCGCCTCGGACCTCCAGCGGGCCAAGCGCCGCGACGAGGCGCTGCGGGCCGCCGCGACCTACCCGCCGTACCCGCCGACCACCACGTCGCAGTACGCCCCGCCGGCCGCGCCCTCGGTCGACGCCGGCGGCACGACGGTGCCCGCGCCCATCGACCCGCTCGGCGACGCGCCCGCCAACGGCGGCGCCTTCTGAGTCGGCCTGACCCTTCCCCCCTTCCAGAGAGCTGAGGACAACCCCATGACGGAGTTCAGCAACGAGCCGCAGGACCTCGAGTCCCGCGTCATCTATTCCGGCGTCACCGGCGATGAGCAGGTCGAGGTCGTCTACGCCGAGTCGACGGTCGACGAGGGCGGCGGCGTCAAGGACGCCGTCGCCGGCGCGGCGTCGACGGTCGGCGACACGGCGAGCGACGCCGCCTCGGCCGTCGGCGGCGCCGCGACCGGCGCCGCCTCGGCCGTCGGGGACGCCGCCAGCGGCGCCGCCTCGGCGGTCAAGGAGGCCGCGCCCAGCAAGCAGCAGATCAAGCAGGGCGTCAGCCGCGTCGGCCAGCTCGCCCAGGAGAGCCCGTTCGGGCTCGCCATCACCGGCGCGTGCGTCGGCTTCCTGGCCGGGATGCTCGTCCCGACCACGAGCGTGGACGAGAAGATCGGACCCTTCGCCGAGCAGGTCGTCGACCAGGCGCGCATCGCCGGCCACACGGCCGTCGAGCAGGGCAAGCAGGCCGTGCAGGAGGCCGCCCCGGCGGCCGCCGCGGCGCTGCGCAGCTGACCGCCTTCGGCCCGCGGCGCGTACGATGCGCGCCGTGGGCCAGCTGGGCGGACGAGCGAGCACCGAGGTCGACGCGCCGATCGAGGCGTGCTGGGCGCTCGCCGAGGACGTGGCGTCGGCGCCCGGGTGGCAGAAGGGGCTCGAGGAGATGAACGTCCGCGAGCGCGACGCCCAGGGCCGCGTGCTCCTGGCCGAGTCGGTCAGCGACGCCAAGGTGCGCATGGTGAAGTCGATCGTCCGCTTCACCTACGACGAACCCTCGCGGGTGAGCTGGCGCCAGGAGAAGGGGGAGCTCAAGTCGCTCGACGGCGCCTGGGAGCTCGAGGACCTCGGCGGCGGGCGCACGCGCGTCACCTACTGGCTCGAGGGCGACCCGGGCCGCATGCTCGGGATGCTCATCCGCGGCCCGGTCGAGGACCGGCTGCGCGAGATCCTCGTCGGCGGCCGCCCCGGCGAGTTCAAGGCCCGCATCGAGTCCGGCTGATGGACTGGGGCGCCGGAAGCTACGAGCGCACCGCCGCCCAGCTCGAGCCCGCCGCCGCCGTCGCGGTCGACGCTGCCGGTGTGCGGCCGGGCGAGCGCGTGCTCGACGTCGCCTGCGGAACGGGCAACGCCGCCCTCGCCGCGGCAGCGCGCGGGGCGCGCGTGACCGGTGTGGACTCGGCCCCGCGGCTGCTCGACGTCGCCCGCGCGCGGTCGGCGGAGATCGACGCGGAGTGGGTCGAGGGCGACGCGGTCGCGCTCCCGTTCGGCGCCGGCGCCTTCGACGCCGCCGTCTCGGTCTTCGGCGTCATCTTCGCCTCCGACGCCCGGCGCGCCGCCGCCGAGCTGCGGCGCGTCGTGCGCGCCGGCGGGCGGATCGTCCTCACGAGCTGGGTCGACCGCGGCCCGCTCGCCGAGGTCATGCGCGCCTCGCGCGCCGCCGCGCCCGCGCCACCGCGCGGCGACCGGCCGGCGGCGGGCGGGCCCCCGGTCAACTGGGGCGACCCACGCGCCGTCCGCCCGCTGTTCGAGGGCGCCGAGGTGACGGTCGAGGAGCACTCGCTGACCTTCCGCGGCGCCTCGCCGCGCGCCTACGTCGAGGAGCAGTTCACCCACCACCCGGGCTGGGTCGGCCTGCGCGCCGCGCTGCGGCCCGAGCGCACGCGGGCGCTCGCCGCCGAGCTCGAGGGGATCCTCGCGGCGGGCAACCGCGATCCGGCCGCGCTCGAGATCGAGAGCCCGTACCTGGTCGTCCGGGTCGGCGCGTGACGACGGTCTGGACCATCGGCTACGAGCGGCTCCAGCCCGGCCCGCTGCGCGCGGAGCTGCTCGCGGCGGGCGTCCGGCGGGTGATCGACGTCCGCTTCCGCCCGCAGTCGCGCCGGCCGGGGATGTCGAAGACCCGGCTCGGCGACTGGCTGGGGGAGGAGGGCATCGCCTACGAGCACCGCCGCGTGCTGGGCACGCCGCCCGACCTGCGCGTCCTCTACCGCGCGGGCCGCAACCACGAGGCCGCGGAGGGCTTCCGCCGCCACATCCGCGCCACCGGCGTCGACGAGCTCGACGCCCTCGCCGGCGAGCTCGCGACCGCTCCGCCCACCGCGCTGCTCTGCCTCGAGTCCGACCCGGCGACCTGCCACCGCCGGGTGCTCACCGACGAGCTGCGCGCGCGGGTGCCGGGGCTCGCGGTCGTCGATCTCTGAGACCGGGTAGGCGGGCCCAATGTCCTCCATCGCGAAGGGCGCCCTCGCCGGCGCCGCCGCCGGGCTCGCCGGCGCGGGGGCCATGGCCGCCACCGCAAAGCTCGAGCAGCGCTTCACCAAGCGGCCGAACTCGTTCGTCCCCGCCCACACGCTCTCCCACCTGCTGGGGCTCGCGCGCCCCGACTCCGACCGCCTCGCCCGCAACTGGGCGATGCACTACGGGACGGGCGCGTTCGCCGGCGCGCTGCGCGGCGTGATGTCGGCGGCGAACCTGCGCGGGCCGTTCGCGTCGCTGATGCACACGCCGCTCCGGCTGAGCATCGACCAGACGCTCGAGAACGCGACCGGCGTCGGCGCGCCGCCGTGGACCTGGCCGCGCGACGAGCTGCTGATCGACGTCGCCCACAAGGCGGTCTTCTCGTTCACGACGGGCGCGGTGGTCGACGCGCTCGTCGAGCCCTCGTCGGCGAGCTCCGCGCGTCGCCCGGCGACGGGGGCGCGGCTCAAGGGCTTCGCCTGACCCGTCCCGCGGGCGCTCACGCCGGCGACGCGGCCGGCTCGCGGGCCTGCCGCTCGCCGGCGGGATGGAGCGCGTAGCTCTCCTCGTCGAAGCGCGACAGCAGCGTGCGCAGGCGGAAGGTGAACCACGGCCACAGGGTCGTGTTGCGCCCGTGGTCGTCGAGGTACCAGCTGGCGCAGCCGCCGGTGCTCCAGACGGTGCGCTCCAGCCGCTCGGCGACGCGGCGGTTGAAGGCGGCCTGGGCCTCAGGGCGCGGCTCGATCGCCGTCAGCCCGCGCTCGTCCATCGCCCGCAGGGACTCGAGCACGTACTGCACCTGCGACTCGATGACGTAGACCATCGACGTGTGCCCGAGGCCCGTGTTGGGGCCGACCAGGAAGAACAGGTTGGGGAAGCCGGCGACCGTCGTGCCGCGGTGGGCCTGCATCCCCTTCTCCCGCCAGACGTCGACGAGGCGCTGGCCGCCCCGCCCGCGGATCGCCTCGGCGATCGGCGGCGGCGTCACCTGGAAGCCGGTGGCCATGACGATCGTGTCCGTCTGGCGCTCGCTGCCGTCGGCCGTGACGACCGAGCCCTCGCGGATCTCGGCGATCGGGCTCGTGATCACGTCGGCGTTCGCCCGGGTCAGGGCGGGATAGAAGTCGCTCGACACCAGGATCCGCTTGCAGCCGATCGTGTAGTCCGGCGTGAGCTTCTCGCGCAGCTCGGGATCGCGCACCTGGGCGGCGAGGAGCTTGCGGGCGATCCGCTCGGGGACCCGCATCACCCGGTGGTCGATCGCGAAGCCGATCACGTAGAGCTCGCGCGACCAGTAGATCGCCCCGCGCGCGAGGCGCTGCAGCACCGGGAAGCGGCGGTAGGCGCGGCGCTCGAGCCGGCTGAACGCCCGGTCGGTGCGCGGGACGATCCAGGGCGGCGTGCGCTGGTAGAGGTCGAGCTTCGCGACCTTGCCGACGATGCGCGGGACGATCTGGACCGCCGAGGCGCCCGTGCCGATCACCGCCACCCGCTCGCCGGTGAGGTCGTGGTCGTGATCCCACGCGGCGGAGTGGAAGACCTTGCCGGCGAAGGACTCGATGCCCCTGAACGGCGGCGTCTTCGGCGCGCTCAGGGCCCCCGCCGCCGAGACGAGGACGTCGGCGGTCAGCTCACCGTCGGTCGTCACGACGTTCCACACGCCCGTCTCCTCGTCCCAGGCGGCCGACTCGACGGTGCAGTCGAGCCGGATGTGCGGCGTGATGCCGAAGGACCGCGCGCAGTCGCGCAGGTAATCGAGGATCTCGCCCTGCGGCGAGAAGGAGTGGCTCCACTCGGCGTTGGGCGCGAAGGAGAACGAGTACAGCCGCGAGGGGACGTCGCACGCCGCGCCGGGGTAGGAGTTCTCGCGCCACGTGCCGCCGACGTCACTGCCGCGCTCGAGCACGACGAAGTCCTCGACGCCGGTCTGCTTGAGCCGGATCGCCATGCCGAGGCCGGCGAACCCGCTGCCGATGATCGCCACCCTGGCGTGAGTGGGGAGGGGGGAGGTCGTAGGAACAGCCATGTTCCTGGAGTGTACACTCCAGTCGCCGATGCCGTCGCCCCCGCACCCCCACGTCCTGCCGCGCGGCCGCCACGCCGCCTCGCGCGAGCTCGTGTGGACCTCGCAACGCGAGCGGCTGCTCGCGGCGATGGCCGCGGCGGTGGCGGAGAAGACCTACGCCCGCGTGGCGGTCGCCGACGTGATCGAGCGCGCCGGCGTGTCGCGCAAGACGTTCTACGAGCAGTTCGCGAACAAGGAGGAGTGCTTCCTCGCCGCCTACGACGCCGGCGTCGACCGGATCATGGAGGGCATCGACGAGGCGATCGCCGCCGCCGCGCCCGACTGGCTCGCCGCCGCGGCCGCCGGCTCGCAGCGCTACCTCGAGACGCTCGCCGACAACCCGGCCTTCGCGCGCACCTTCCTGGTCGAGGTTCTCGCCGCCGGGCCCGTTGCGCTCGCCCGCCGCACCGCGGTCCACGACCGCTTCGCCGAGCAGCTCGCCACGGTCCACGCCGCGGCGCGCGAGGACCTCCCCGAGCTGCCCGGCCACCCGCCGCACGTCTTCCGCGCGTGCGTCGGAGCGGTCGACGAGCTCGTCACCCAGCGGCTGCTCGAGGACGGCCCGCAGCGCCTGCCCGACCTGCTCGCGCCGGTCCTCGAGGTGCAGAGCGCGCTGCTCATCGGGCGCGAGCTCGCGGGCCGGCTGGCCGCGGGCGGCCCCCGGCCCTGACCGCTCAGCCCTTCGGCGGCAGCGACCGCGCGTACCGGACGCCGCGCTCCACCCACGCCTCCAGCTCGTGCTCGCTCCGCACGGCGTCCGCATCGACGCGGACCCAGCCGTCCAGCGGTCGCCCGCGCATCTCGAACGGGTGGACGCCGGCCTGCTCGAGCAGGCCGTCCGTCTCCGCGGGGTCGACCCGAACGATCAGCCCGCCCTTGCCGCTGACCGCGACCACCATGTTGCCGGCGAGGAGGAACGCGAGGCCGCCGAACATCCGCTGCTCGGCGACGTCGGGGTCGCCGCCGAGCCGCTCGCGGAGGCGGTTCGCGAGATCTTCGTCGTAGGCCATGGGCGCCCGCGAGAGGCGCCCGCTACCGGCCCCGAACCCGCAGCGACCGCACGCGCACGCTGCCCGGCCGGTAGCCCGTCCGGGTCGCCCGCACGCGGTAGGAGCGGACGCGCTCGAAGCCCCGGCGCTTGCGGAGGACCACGATGCCGTCCTTGTCCGTCCGGCCGAAGACGCCGGCCAGCGAGACGCGGGCGCCGGCGACCGGCAGCCGCCGGCTCGGCGTGGTCACGCGGACGCGGACGCGGAACGGGCGGCGGACGTCGAAGCGGCGCGGGCGGATGGACACCCGCAGCGCCTCCTTGCCCTGGGCGGGCCGCGCGGGCGGGCCGGGGGCCGGCGCGGTTGCGAGCGCCTCCTCGAGGATCTTGCCCATCCGCATCCGCTGCGGGTGGTCGCCGACCGGGATCCGGGCGACCTCCTTCTCCGTGTCGTAGTTGACGACGGAGACGAGGTCGTCGCCGCTGTAGGAGATGAAGCAGTGCTTGCCGTCGCCGGCGTTGGTCGACCAGTACGGCTTGACGCCCTTCGAGGCGATCGTGTGGCGGAAGGAGACGCGGTCGACGATCGCGGCGTAGTCCGACATCGTCCCCGCCACGCAGAGCTTCGTCCCCTCGGGGTTCATGGTGAGCCCGTGGTGGGCGGAGTCCAGGAGGTACTCGTCGCGGCGCTTCTTCCTGGCGTCCTCGGAGACCGGCAGCTCGACCATGCGGGTGATCTTGTCCTGCTCGAGGCTGTACTCGACGAAGCCGTGGAAGAAGGAGACCTGGAAGTAGAAGGTCTTCTCGTCGGGCGAGATCGCCATCGGGCGGACCGCCGAGCTCATGCCCGGCTTGCCGAACTCGGCGAGCTTCTGGCCGACGTTGACCCGCTTGAGGACCTGGTAGGTGCGGCCGTCGACGATCTGGAAGAAGCGCTCGCCCTTCGTGCCGTCGAACTGCGGGTCGTCCGTCGGGGTGAAGACGGCGCCGATGCTCGCGTGGAAGATGAGGTTGCCGTCGGCCGAGTAGTTGTTCTCGTGCGGCTGGTCGCCGGAGGGGAAGTTGGCGACGATCTTGCCCGCGCGCGCGTCGATGACGTGGACCTTCTTGGCGGTGGAGGCCGAGACGAGCAGGCGGCTGCCGTCGGGCGAGATCGCCATGTGGTCGGAGCGGTTGCCCTCGACCTGCACGCGCCAGACGATCTTGCGGGTGGTGAGGTCGAACGCCACGACGTCGCGCAGGCTGGGGCGCGACACGTAGAGGAAGCGGCCGTCGGGGGAGGAGAACATGTCGTCGACGAACTGGTCGTTGCCCTCGCCGACGACCTCGCGGATCCCCAGGAAGTAGCCGTAGTCGACCGGGTTGCGCATGATCTCGGCCATCCGCTGCTCGATGTCCGGGATGATGTTGAGCCGCCCGAGCCGCTTGTAGGCGACGGGGTCGACGATGTCGGCCGTCCCGTCCCAGTTGTTGCCGACGTACATCACGTCGCGCGTGCCGGTGGCCGCACCGGACGCGCCGGGCAGGGCGAGGGCGGCGATGAGGGCCGCGAGGAGCAGGAGGGGGAGGCGACTCGTCGGCGTGCGCATGGCGTGAATCGTACGACGGTTGCGTTCAGTCGACGAACCAGCGCATCGCCGCACGTGCGAGTTCGGGCGGCACGACGTGGCCGCCCTCGAACTCCTCGTAGATGACGTCGTAGCCGGCGTCGCGCAGCAGCGGCGCGAGCCGCCGGCTGCAGCGCTCGATGGGGAGGACCCCGTCGCCGGTCCCGTGCGTCATGAACATCCGCGGCGCGCCCTCGGGCTCGGCGGGAGAGGCGAAGCCGGGGGAGAAGGCGATGAGGTGGCTGAACAGCGACCCGTTGGAGATGCCGAGCGACAGGGCATAGGAGGCGCCGTCGGAGAACCCGCCGAGCGCGACGCGCTCCGGGTCGACCACGTGGATGGCGAAGACCTGCTCGAGCGCCGCGTCGATCGCCGCGACGTCGGGGCCGTAGCCGCCGGCGATCACGTCCCAGGTCGGCGCGCGGCTGGCGGGTGCGAGCAGGATCGTCCCCGCGTCGTCGGCGAGGTCGCGCAGCAGCGAGAGGCCGGCGGGCGCGTGGGAGCCGGCGCCGTGGCAGAGGACGGCGAGCGGCGCGGGCGTCGCCGGGTCGAGGCCGGGCGGGGCGTAGAGCAGCGATGGGCGCCCGGAGCCCGCGCTGATCTCCCGCAGGCCGGCGAGCGGCGGCGGCCCGCCGGGCGGAAGGCTGAGCGGGCGGGCGGTGAGCCGGGCCGAGACGACGGGACGGGCCATCGCCGTCCCGCCTGCCCAGCGGGAGGCCGTTCGCAACGGGTCTGCGCGGATCGCCGCGTGCGGGTCGACGCGCTCATCCCGGGGCGGAAGCTGCCCCGCTCACGGCGGCTCACCATCCTGGCGACCGACGCCGCCGGCAACCGGCAGTTCGTGCGCATACACGTCGCGCACGGGGTCCTACGGCCCGCGCGCTAGGCGCCCGATAAGGAGGGCGTGACCCTCCGCTGGGCCCTCGTCGCCATCCTCGCCTCGCTCCTGTTCGCCGCGCCGGCCCACGCCGACGCGCTGCTCCCGCCCGCCGGGAAGGTCTTCAACGGCGTAACGGCGGGGGAGAACCTCAGCGACTTCCAGGCGCACGCAGGCGCCGCGCCGGCGGTTCGCGGGCAGTTCGTGCGCTGGGCCGGCGGCTACGAGCACGCCTTCCAGCGGGCGGCGAGCGCGGGCGCGCGCGTCATGCTCCACATCAGCACCGCGAGCGGCCAGGGGATGGCGGGCGTGATCTCCCCGGGCGAGATCGCCCGCGGCCGCGGCGACGGCTACCTGATGTCGCTCAACCGCCGGTTCGCGCGCCACGGCGCGCCGTCCTACGTCCGCCTCATGGGCGAGATGAACAACTGCGACAACGCCTACGCGGCGCTCAACTGCAACGGCAGCCGGCGCAACCGCGATCACTCGGCGCCCCTCTTCAAGCAGGCCTGGAAGCGCTCCGTCCTGATCGTGCGCGGGGGCGACGTCGGCGCGATCAACCGCCGCCTGCGCGGCCTGCGCATGCCGCCGGTCGACACGAAGGCGGCCACCCTGGCGACGCCGCGCGTGGCGTTCGTCTGGGCGCCGATGACCGGCGGGTCGCCGATGGTGGCCGCGCTCGCGCCCGGCGTCTACTGGCCCGGCGGCGAGTACGTCGACTGGGTGGGCACGAGCTTCTACTCCCGCTTCCCCAACTTCCACTACCTCGAGCCGTTCTATCAGCGCTTCGCGGTCGGCAAGCGCAAGCCGTTCGCGTTCGCCGAGTGGGCGATGTGGGGCGCCGACGACGCCGGCTTCGCCCGCCGCCTCTTCGCCTGGGTCGGCAGCCACCGGCGCGTGCGGATGATGCAGTACAACCAGGGCGACCGGACCGCGGGCCCCTTCCGGCTGCGGCGCTATCCGCGCGCGGCGCGGGTCATCCGGCGCTCACTGGCCTTGCCCCGGTTCAACGCGCGCCCGTAGGTCGCCGGCGACCGCTCCCGGGAGATCGTCGCGGACCTGCGCGGGGGACCTTCATCGACTCCACGGGCCTGGCGGGCGCGCTCCCGGTCTTCGACTCCCCTGAGGATGCGAGCGCGCAGGTGCTGCGGTCACGTCCGGGCGGGCGGCGCCCCGGCGCCTGAACGGGGGCGACGGGGCAAAGCCGAAGCGGCTCGCGCGCGGGCGGCCTGGCGGACCAGGTGGTCGCGCTCGGCGACGTTCGTGGCCCGGCGGGCGGCCTCGGCGTAGGACGTGGCGGCGGCGGGCAGGTCGCCGCCGAGCTCGTGAAGGTGCCCGCGCACGGCGTGCCACCGGTGCCGGTCGCCGATCACCTCGCGCAGCCGGTCCGTCTCGCGCAGCCCGGCGGCGGCACCGAGGACGTGCCCGACCGCGACCGCCCGGCCGAGCACCGCGGCGGGGTCCTCGCCCACGGGGTCCTCGCTCAGCGCGACGAGGTCGTCGTACCAGGCGAGGATCTGCGGCCAGTCGGTCTCCTGGGCGCTCGCCGCGTCGTCGTGCAGGGCGGCGATCGCGGCCTCGACCTGGTAGCGGCCCGGGCGCCGTTCCTGCGTCTGCATGGCGAGCGCCGACTGCAGGACGCCCACGCCCTCGGCGATCTCCCGTCTGTCCCACAGGCCGCGGTCCTGCCGGTCGAGCGTGACGATCCGGCCCTCCGGGTCGAGCCGCGCCGGGAGCCGGGCGTGGTTCAGGAGCATCAGCGCGAGCAGCCCGCGCGCCTCGGGCTCCTCCGTGGCGAGGGTGAGCTGGCGGGCGAGCCGGATCGCCTCGCCGGCCAGGTCCACCCGGCCCGCGTGGCCAGCCGTGTAGACGAGGTAGAGCACGCGCAGCACGACGGCGAGGTCGCCGGGCTGGTCCAGGCGGCGGCCGCGCAGCGTGCGCTTGGCGCGGCTGATCCGCTGCGCCATCGTCGCCTCGGGGACGTAGAAGGCGTCAGCGATCTCCCGGGTGGTGAGGCCGCCGACGGCGCGCAGGGTCAGCGCCACCTGGGACGCGGGCGCCAGGTCGGGATGACAGCAGCAGAAGAGCAGGAAGAGGGTGTCGTCGCCCTCCTCGGTGGAGGCCCGCCGCGGCTCCGCGTACGTCGTCTCCTCGCGGCGCTGCCGGGCGACCTCGCTGCGGTGGGCGTCGACGAGCCGCCGCGTCGCGACCGTGGTCAGCCACGCGCTCGGGTCGCGCGGCGGGTGCTCGGGCCAGACCCGGAACGCCTCGAGCAGCGCCTCCTGGAGCGCGTCCTCGGCGGCGTCGAAGTCCTCGCCCCGGCGGACCAGGCCCGCGAGCACCCGCGGGACGAGGGCGCGCAGCGCGCCCTCGTCCAGCCCTTGCACCGGCTCGCCGCTCCCGCTCACGGTCAGTCCTCCGACGGCGCCCCGGACATGACCTCCCGCACGTCGATCCACTCGTACAGGGGCTCGCCGCCGGGGCCGGGCTCGGAGGAGACGTACGCCGCGAGCTCGACCGCGCGCTCGTGGGACTCGACGTCGATCATGTACCAGCCCGCGACCAGGTCGCTGGTCTCGGGCTGCGGGCCGTCGGTGGTGACGGGCGCCGCGTCCGGGCCGCCGTAGCGCACCCAGGTGCGCGCCGGCCTGAGCGCCTGCGCGCCGACGTACTCGCCGTTCTCCTCGAGCAGCTCGCTGACGTGCCTGAGGAAGGCCATGTGCGCTTCCACGTCCTCGGGCGCCCACTGGTCCATCGGGGGCACGGGACGGTGCGGCTCCGGGCCGCCGCGGTAGTGCTTGAGCAGCAGGTACTTCGGCATCGTGGTCTCCTGGTGTCGTGGGCCGCGCCTGTCGAGGCCCTCACCTGGTGAGCGGAGCCGACCGGCGCTTCTCGACATCGTGCCGCTAGCACTCGACCCAGCACTACACACAGCAACCATTCGGCGAGCGCGCGATCCGCGCCGCGCAGCGCGGCCGCTGCCGACATGCTAGGCCGCGCGTTGATCGCCGCGCCGCGTCCGGCTACCGCGTGACTCTCGAGACGTCATAAGATGGATTAGCGAGCGTTGGAGCGGTCGAAGCCGGCGGCGTAGGCTTCGCGTCGTGACCAGGCAGACGTCCCCGATCTCCCCCGACGAGCTGCGCCTGGCCACTCGCAATCACGGGATGCCGCTCGAGGCGCTCGCCTACGACGTCACGCCGATCGGCATGCACTACCTGCTGATCCACTACGACGTCCCGCGCGTCGATCCCGCCGCCTGGCGGCTCGAGGTCGGCGGCGCGGTCGAGCGCCCCCTCTCGCTCTCCCTCGACGAGCTCGCCGCGCGTCCGCAGGCGACGGCGGACGTGACCTTCGAGTGCGCGGGCAACGGCCGGACCCTGTTCGAGCCGCGACCGATCAGCCAGCCGTGGGGCCTCGAAGCCGTCAGCACCGGGTCATGGACCGGCACCCCGCTGGCCGGGCTGCTCGCCGAGGCGGGCGTCGCCGACGAAGCCGTCGAGGTCCTCTTCAGCGGGCTCGACCTCGGTGTCGAGGGCGGCATCGAGCAGGCGTATGAACGGAGTCTCCCGATCGCCGACGCCCTCCACGAGGAGGTGCTGCTCGCGTGGTCGCTCAACGGCGCGCCGCTCCCCCCGCAGCACGGCTACCCGCTCCGCCTCGTCGTCCCGGGCTGGTACGGGATGACCAACGTGAAGTGGCTCTCGCGGATCACCGTCCTCACCGAGCCGTTCACGGGCTATCAGAACGCGCACAGCTACCGGCTCCGCGAGCAGGAGCACGAGGAGGGGTCGCCGCTCGCGCGCATGGCGGTGCGCGCCCTGATGATCCCGCCGGGCATCCCGGACTTCGCGACGCGGCGCCGCTTCGCCCGGCCCGGCCGCCACACGCTCGAGGGCCGTGCGTGGTCGGGCGCGGGGCCGGTCGAGGCGGTCGAGGTGAGCGCGGACGGCGGGGCGACGTGGGAGCGTGCGTCGCTCGACCCGGCGGCCACCCCTCACGGGTGGCGGCGGTGGAGCTTCGAGTGGCACCCGCTCGCCCCCGGCGAATACGAGCTGTGCTGCCGGGCGACGGACGCCACCGGCGCCCGCCAGCCCGAGTCGGCGGCCTGGAACCTCGGCGGCTACGCGAACAACGCCGTCCAGCGCGTGGCGGTCACGGTCGCCTGAGAGGTTCCTCAGAAGTTCCGTCGGAGCAGCGAAGGAGGGTCGTGGACGCGGCGAAGGCCGATCCCGGCGGGATCCGCGCCGACACCCGAGACCGTCACGTCGATGCCTTCCATCCGGGCGGTCGCCGCCCACGCCCCCGGCACGGTGAGGATCCGGAACTCCCGCGGCCGGAGGTCGACGGGGAACGCGACTGTGCCGGGCGTCGCGGCGGCGACCTGGGCGAGGACGGCGCGGTCGCGCGCGCGGTGCCAGAGGGCGACCGCCGCCTCGGAGGCATCGGGCCACGGCGACTCGTCGGCGTTCATCAGCGCCGAGCGCAGCGCCGCCTCCGGCTCGGGATCGCCACTTCCGGGCAGCGAGCTGCCGACCTCGACCCAGCGTCCTGCGGTCCCGGCATGGTGAAGGCGGACGTCGCCGACGTCGTCTGTGGACCGGCCCGCCCAGCCGCCGAGCGTCCGCTCGCCGGCCCACCGCTCGTCGAGCTCGAAGACGGGGAACGACAAGCGGCGGAGCACGTCAAGGCGCCGCTCGTCGAGCCACGCCGCCTCCACGGCGGTCATCGCCCCCTCGCTGCGGTCCGGCTCGTCGCCGGCGGCGTAGAAGAAGCCGCCGCTCTCGCGATGTCCGCACGCCCGGCAGATGAGCTCGGCGCCGGTGCGCGGGAACGGCAGCGTGGAGCGACGCACCCAGGCCACCCGATCGCACGCCGGGCAGGGCACCGTCGTGTCGGTCACGGGACGGTGCCGAACCCGGACCTTGCGCGGAACGAGGTCGCCCGCGCCGTCTCGGAAGAGCACGGGCGGCTCCTCGGAGCCGCCGAGAGGCTGCACGACCGCCGCCAGCCAGGCGCCCGCTTCGCAGATCCCCTCGACCAGCGTGCCGTGGACGTCGCGCGCCCATACGGAGGTGGCGCGCCGTGGGAGCCGGCCGCCCAGGACCCACACGTCACGATCCTCGGCCCGCACGACCATCGCTGCCGGCCCGTCGCCCGCGACCACCGTCCCGAGCCCCGGCTCGTCCTCGAGCCCGACGGTCAGCTCGCCCCAGCGCCCGCGGGTCACGACGCCGCGCCGTCCGTCCCCGACCGCCACCGAGACGAGGATCTCCGCCACGCCGGCGATCGTACGCGACCGCCCGCAGACGGCCACCCGTCCGTTAGAACTCGCCCGATGGCCACCTACCGCGCGCCCGGGCTCGTTCTCACCGAGCACGAGTTCTCCGTCCCGCTCGACCACGCCCGGCCCGGCGGCGAGCGGATCACCGTCTTCGCGCGCGCGGTCGCCGACCCCGACGGGCTCGACCGCCCCTTCCTCGTCTACCTCCAGGGCGGGCCGGGGTTCGAGGCGCCGCGCCCGACCCGCCACCCCTCCGCCCCCGGCTGGCTCGACCGCGCGCTCCAGGACTACCGCGTGCTGATGCTCGACCAGCGCGGGACGGGGCGCTCGACGCCGGTCGGCACCCTCGCCGGCCGCTCGCCCGCCGAGCAGGCCGAATACCTCACCCACTTCCGGGCGGACTCGATCGTCGACGACGCCGAGCACATCCGGCGCGAGCTCGGCGTCGAGCGCTGGAGCGTCCTGGGTCAGTCCTTCGGGGGCTTCACGACGGTCGCCTACCTCTCCCGCGCGCCCGAGGGCCTGCGCGAGGCGCTCATCACGGGCGGGCTGCCGCCCCTCGGCCGCCACGCCGACGAGGTCTACGCCGCCACCTACGCGCGGGTGCTCGAGCGCAACCGGCGCTACTACGAGCGCTACCCCGGCGACCGCGACCGCGCGCGGGAGCTGCGGCGCCTCCTCGAGAGCGAGGACGTTCGCCTGCCCGCCGGCGACCGGCTCACCTGGCCGCGCTTCCGCCAGGCCGGCAGCCTCCTCGGCAGGAGCGACGGCGCCGAGCTCCTGCACTACATCCTCGAGTTGCCGTTCGACTCCCCCGCGTTCCTGCACGACGCAGAGTCGGTCATCGAATTCGCCCGCAACCCGCTCTACGCGATCGTCCACGAGTCGAGCTACGCCGACGGCTGCGCGACGCGCTGGTCGGCCGAGCGGACCCTGCCGGCGGAGTACGAGGAGGTCCCCGAGCTGCTGACGGGCGAGCACGTCTACCCGTGGATGTTCGACGAGCTCGGTGCGCTGGCGCCGCTGCGCGAGGCGGCGCACCTGCTCGCCGAGCACGAGTGGCCGCGGCTCTACGACCCGCAGGTCCTGGCCGCCAACGAGGTCCCGGCCGCCGCCGCGATCTACGCCGAGGACCTCTACGTCGAGCGCGCGTTCTCCGAGGAGACGGCCGCGGCGATCCGCGGGCTGCGGCCCTGGGTGACCAGCGAGTACGAGCACAACGGCCTGCGTGCCGACGGCGGGCGGATCCTCGGCCGCCTGATCGACCTCGCCCGCGGCCGGGCCTAGGGCGCCGCGCGCCGTGGCCCGCCGCAGCGCCGGCATCCTCCTGCACCGCAGCGGCCCGGGCGGCGAGCGCGAGGTGCTGCTCGTCCACCCCGGCGGGCCGTTCTGGGCCAAGAAGGACCTCGGCGCGTGGAGCATCCCGAAGGGCGAGCACGCAGACGACGAGGACCCGCAGGTCTGCGCGCTGCGCGAGCTCGAGGAGGAGACGGGCGCCCGCGTCGGCGCCGACGGGCTCGCCGACCTGGGCGAGATCCGCCAGCGCGGCGGCAAGGTCGTGCGCGCCTGGGCGGCGGAGGGCGACCTCGACGCCGCCCAGCTTCGCAGCAACACCTTCACCCTCGAGTGGCCGCCGCGCTCGGGCCGGATGCAGGAGTTCCCGGAGGTCGACCGCGCGGAGTGGTTCTCGATCCAGGAGGCGCGGCGGCGGATCCTGCCGGCGCAGGCGGAGCTCCTCGACCGGCTGGCGTAACGTCTCCTGCACCCGTGTCGGCCGGTCGCATCCTCTCCGTCAACGTCGGCCGCCCGCAGCAGGTGGCGGTGCGCCGCGGACGGCCGCTGATGAGCGCGATCGGCAAGACGCCGGTGGAGGGCCGCGTGCGCGTGGAGGGGATCAACGTCGCGGGCGACGCGCAGGCCGACCGGCGCGTCCACGGCGGCCCGGACAAGGCCGTCTACGCCTACGCGTGCGAGGACACGCAGTGGTGGGCCGGCGCGCTGGCGCGCGACCTCGTCCCCGGCGCGTTCGGCGAGAACCTGACGCTCGAGGGCGTCCAGGTGACGCGCGCGCTGATCGGCGAGCGCTGGCGGGCCGGGACGGTCGAGCTCGAGGTCTGCCAGCCGCGACTGCCGTGCGCGAAGCTGGGAATCGCGTTCGGCGACCCGCTGATGGTCCGGCGCTTCGGGGAGGCGTCGCGGCCGGGCGCCTACCTGCGGATCCTGGTCGAGGGGGAGGTCGGCGCGGGCGACGCCGTCGAGGTGGTCCACCGCCCTGCGCACGACGTGACGATCGAGCTCGTCTCCCGCGCGATCCTGCTCGACGACTCGCTGCTCT
>JAUJME010000334.1 GCA_030447005.1 Solirubrobacteraceae bacterium
ACACGACATCATGGGCGCCGGCCACGCCTCGACCTCGATCGGCTACGCGGTCGGCATCAAGGAGGCCATGCGCCGCGGCGACGCGCCCGACGGCAAGGTCGCCGCGGTGATCGGCGACGGCGCGATGACGGGCGGCGTCGCCTTCGAGGCGATCCACCAGGCCGGCGGCCTCGGGACCCCGATGGTCGTGGTCCTCAACGACAACGGGATGTCGATCTCGCCCAACGTCGGCGCGCTGTCGGGCTACTTCAACCGCATGCGGCTCGAGCCGCACCTGTGGAAGGGCCGCGAGCGCATCGAGGACAAGCTCACCCGCCTGCCGGCCGGCATCGGCCACACGCTCGAGCGCCTCGGCCCGCAGCTCAAGGAGTCCATCAAGGCCTTCTGGGCGCCCGGCCTGCTGTGGGAGGAGCTCGACTGGGCCTACACGGGCGTCATCGACGGCCACGACGTCGTCGCCCTGCGCAAGGCGCTGCGCGACGCGTTCGCCGCCGAGCGGCCCGTCGTCGTCCACATCGCCACCGTGAAGGGCAAGGGCTTCGCGCCTGCCGAGGAGGGCGGCCTCGAAGGGATGGAGAAGTGGCACGCGGCGAAGCCGAACTCGATCGCGGGGCGAAAGCCGGCGGTCGTGGTGCCCAAGCCCGCCGGCAAGGACGCCAACCCGGCGCCCGCCCAGTGGACCAAGGTCTTCGGCGAGGCGCTCGTGCGCGAGGCCGAGCGCGACGAGCGCGTGGTCGGGATCACCGCCGCCATGAACTCCGGCACGGGGCTCGACATCCTCCAGAAGGCGCTCCCGGACCGCTATTTCGACGTCGGCATCGCCGAGCAGCAGGCGATCCTGTTCGCCGCCGGGTTGTCGCTCGAGGGCACGCGCCCGGTCGCCGCCATCTACTCGACCTTCCTGCAGCGCGCCTACGACCAGATCGTCCACGACGTCTGCCTGCAGTCGCTGCCCGTCGTCTTCGCGATGGACCGCGCCGGGCTGGTCGGCGACGACGGGCCGACCCACCACGGCGTCTTCGACATCGCCTACCTGCGCTCCCTGCCCAACATCACGCTGATGGCGCCGCGCGACGAGGCGATGCTCGTCCACATGCTCCACACCGCGATCCGCCACGAGGCGGGGCCGGTCGGCCTGCGCTACCCGCGCGGCGCGGCGGTCGGGGTCGACCTCCCCGCGCAGCCCAAGCGGCTGCCGATCGGCGTGGGGGAGATCCTCCGCGAGGGTGAACGCGTGGCCATCGTGGGCTACGGCACCGGGGTCCAGAAGGGGCTCGAGGCGGCCGACCTGTTGGCCGAGGGCGGCCTCGAGGTCACGGTCGCCGACGCGCGCTTCGCCAAGCCGATCGACGCCGGGCTGATGGCCCAGCTCGCCGCGGAGCACGACCTGCTCGTCACGGTGGAGGAGGGCGTCCTGGCCGGCGGCTTCGGCACCGCAGTGTGGGAGACCCTGTCGGAGGGCGGCGTCGGCGCGAACACGCCGATCCTGCGCGTCGGCCTCCCTGACCGCTTCGTGACCCACGGCAGCCCGGCGCTGCTGCACGAGGAGGTCGGCTACACGGGTCGCCACATCGCCGAGCGCATCGAGGCCGCGGTGCTCGACCCGCGCTCCTCCGTACCGGCCTAGGGCAACCCGTTAACGCAACCGGCCCGCACGAGGCGGGCCGGTCGGGGGAGGAGAGAAGCGGCTCGCGGGGTATGAGGCGAGCCGCCTCGATCACTGGGGGAAGATCGGGGTCAGCGGGTGAGTCCGGGGCGGCGCGAGTAGCGCGTCGAGGCGGTCAGCGCGAGCTGGAGCGCCGCGGCGGCGACGAAGCCGAGGGCGGCGTCGCGGTCCCCGGCCCACGCCAGGGCGCCCGCCGAGGCCGCCATGGTGAGCACGAGGGCCTGGTCGAAGGCCAGATGCGCCGAGACGGGCAGCGCGTCGCCCGCGCCGAGTGCGACGCCGACGAGCAGCACGCCGAGCGCCAGGGCGAGGACGGAGCCCGCGAGGCCGAAGCCGAGCAGGAACGGCGCGGCCAGCAGGGCCAGCCCGCCGAGGAGCTCGAGAACCCCGTGGACGGGGAGGGAGATGAGACGGAACGCGGTCATCGTGGAAATCACTGTGCAAGAGGACCGCCCGGATCTCTGTGAGACGGGTCACGGTGCTCGCGGCGAGTACCGTTCGGGCGCGTGGGACGGGTCCGGCTCGACAACCTGCTCGCCGAGCGCGGGCTCTTCGACTCGCGCTCGCGGGCGGCGGCGGCGGTCCTGGCGGGCGACGTCCATCTGGGCGCCGGCCGGCGGCGGGCCGAGAAGCCCGGCCAGCTCGTGCCCGAGGACGTCGAGCTCGAGATCACCGCGGCGCCGCCCTACGTCTCGCGTGGCGGGATCAAGCTGGCCAACGCGCTCGACGCGCTGGGCGTCGACGTGGCCGGGCGGCGGGCGCTCGACGTCGGCGCCTCGACGGGCGGCTTCACCGACTGCCTGCTCCAGCGGGGCGCCGAGCACGTGGTGGCGGTCGACGTGGCCTACGGGGAGCTCCATCACACGCTGCGCGAGGATCCCCGCGTGACGGTGCTCGAGCGCGTCAACGCCCGCGCGCTGGCCCCGGAGGCGCTGCCGTTCGCCCCCGACCTGGCCGTTGCCGACGTCTCCTTCATCTCGCTGGCCAAGGTGCTGCCCGCCGTGCTCGGCTGCATGGGGGAGGGTGGCTTCGACGTGCTGGCGATGGTCAAGCCGCAGTTCGAGGTCGGCCGCGAGCGGGTCGGCAAGGGCGGCGTGGTGCGCGACCCGGCGCTGCGGCGCGAGGCGCTCGT
>JAUJME010000335.1 GCA_030447005.1 Solirubrobacteraceae bacterium
GTAGGGGTTTCGCCCGGCCGGACTTCGCTGGCGCTCGTCCTCTGGGCGACGTCACTCGCTACTCTTTCCGACCTCATGGCCGTCCCCAAGCAGAAGCAGTCGCACGCGCGCACGACGCAGCGCCGCTCGCAGCACAAGATCACCGCTCCGAGCGTCAACGAGTGCCCGCAGTGCCACAAGCCCCGCCGTCCGCACCGGGTCTGCCCGAGCTGCGGCTTCTACGCCGGGCGCGAGGTCGTGCACAGCCACGACCACGATCACGATCACGACCACTAGGAGCCGCGGGTGGAGGTCACCGTCGCGGTCGACGCGGGCGGTGCCGACCTCGGCGCGGCTGAGGTCGCGCGCGGCGCCGCACGGGCGGTCGCCGAGCACGGCGTCCGCGTGGTGCTGTTCGGGCCGGCGGGGGAGATCGATCGGCCGGGGGTGAGCGACGGCGTCGAGGTCGTCGACGCGCCGGTCTCGATCGCCAAGGACCCCGACCCGGCCCGGGCCGTCCGCGCGCGCCCCGAGGCCAGCGTCGTCCAGGCCGTGCAGGCGGTGGCCGACGGGCGCGCCGACGCGCTGGTGGCCGGCGGGTCGACCGGCGCCGCGCTCGCCGCCGGGCTCTTCCGGATCAAGCGCGCGGCGGGCATCCACCGCCCCGCGCTGGCGATGTACGTGCCCGCCCCGCGCCACCCGTTCCTGATGCTCGACGTCGGCGCCAACGTCGCCGTGCGGCCCGAGCACCTCGTCCAGTTCGCGCACATGGGCTCCGCCTACGCCGAGCTCGTGCTCGGCGTCCGGCGGCCGCGGGTCGCCCTGCTCTCCAACGGCGCCGAGCCGTCGAAGGGGACGCAGGACGTCGTCGCCGCGCACGCGCTGCTCGCCGAGGGCGGCGGGGGTCTGAACTTCACCGGCAACGTCGAGGGCTTCGCGATCGGCACGGGCGCCGCCGACGTGATCGTCTGCGACGGCTTCACCGGGAACGTGGCGATCAAGGTGATGGAGGGCGCCTCGGCGGCGCTCATGGGCGCGGTCCGCGACGCGGCCACCGCCGGCCCGCGCGGCAAGGCCGGCGGCCTGCTGCTGCGCCCGGCGCTGCGCGGCGTGCGCGACGCCGTCGACCCCGAGACCCAGGGCGGGGCGGTCCTGCTCGGCCTGCGCAAGCTCGCGGTGGTCCCGCACGGCTCCTTCGGAGCGCGCGGCATCGCGGCGGCGATCGGCGTCGCCGCCCGCGGCGTGCGCGAGGACCTGGCCGGCCGGACCCACGCGGCGCTCGAGGCGGGCGGCGCGCTCCGCCGCCGCGAGGCGCCGTCCGCGGCCCCCGGTAGCGTCCCCGACCGTTCATGACCCGCGACGAGATCCTCCAGATGATCCGGGCCCACCTGGCCGACGAGCTCGAGCTCGAGCCCGGGCGGATCCAGGAGTCGACGCACTTCAAGAACGACCTGGACGCCGACTCGCTCGACCTCTACACGCTCGTCCAGGAGCTCGAGGACTCCTACGGCGTGACGATGTCCGACGAGCAGGCGGCGAAGATCGTGACCGTGGGGCAGGCCGTGGACTTCGTGATCGCCCACGCCCCTGTCAAGCGATCCTGAGCCGGCTTGCGACAGCTGCGCGAGCTGCTCGACGGACTGCCCGACGATCTCGCCCGGCAGGCCGTGACCCACTCCTCGTGGGTCGAGCGCCGGGCGGACTCCTACGAGCGGCTGGCGTTCCTGGGCGACTCCGTCCTCGGGCTGGCGATCACCACGCACCTCTATCCCCGGCTCGAGGCCGACCGCTACGGCGCCGGCCAGCTCACGAAGGTCCGGGCGCAGGCGGTCTCCGGGCGCTCGTGCCGCGCGGTGGCCGAGCGGCTGGGGCTCGAGGAGCGGCTGCTCGCCGCGGCCCCGGCGGAGGCCGCCCAGCCGGCCACCGAGTCGCTGGCCCGCACGGAGCGGGTGCTCGCCTCGATCATCGAGGCGGTGATCGGCGCGTGCTACCTCCAGTTCGGAATCGAGCGCACCGCGGCCGCGGTGGTCGAGGCCTTCGCACCCGAGGTCGAGGAGGCGCTCTCGCGGCCCGCCGACTTCAAGTCCGCGCTCCAGGAGCGCCTCGCGCAGAAGGGCGCGATCGTCACCTACGACGTGACGGCGGAGGAGGGCCCCCCGCACGAGCGGACCTTCGAGGTCAGGGCGGTCGTCCCCGGCCCGCCGCCGCAGGAGCTCGCGCGCGGATCGGGGCGCTCGAAGAAGGACGCCGAGCAGGCCGCCGCCGAGGCGGCCCTCGACGCGATGCTCGGGGCGGGGTGAGCTAGCGCCGTGCACCTGCGCTCCCTGACCCTGAAGGGCTTCAAGTCCTTCCCCGACCGCACGAAGCTCGACTTCACCCCCGGCGTCTCGGTGATCGTCGGGCCCAACGGCTCGGGCAAATCCAACGTGACCGACGCCGTCCTGTGGGCGATGGGCGAGCAGTCGCCGCTGGCCGTCCGCGGCCAGTCGATGCAGGACGTCATCTTCGCGGGCGCCCACGGCGTCCAGGCGCGCTCGGAGGCCGAGGTCGAGGTGGTCATCGACAACGGCGACGGGCGCATCGACCTGCCGATGTCGGAGATCTCGATCGTCCGCCGGCTCGACCGCGCGGGGGAGGGGGAGTACCGCGTCAACGGCGCGAAGTGCCGGCTCACCGACGTGCTCGAGATCCTCTCGGACACCGGCCTGGGCAAGGAGATGCACTCCGTCGTCTCCCAGGGTCGCGTCGAGGCGATCGTGACCTCGAAGCCCAAGGACCGGCGGTTGCTCATCGAGGAGGCGGCGGGCCTCGGCAAGC
>JAUJME010000336.1 GCA_030447005.1 Solirubrobacteraceae bacterium
GGTCCTCGAGGGCCTCGCCGAACGCCTCGCGGAGCTGTCCGAAGCGGTAGCGGACGGTCTGCGGGTGGACGTGGAGCGCCCGGGCGGTCGCCGGCACGTTGCCCTGGTGGTCGAGCCAGGCCAGCAGCGTCGCCTCCTGGCGCGCGCGGGGGCCGGGCGCCAGCCCGTCGAGCGGCGCGAGCCGCCGCCGCGCGAGCTCGTCGGCCAGGGCGGGCTCGCGGTGCAGGAGGAGGTCGGCGAGGTGCTCGTCGGCGCGCAGGAGCCCCGCCGCCGGGAGCCGGGCGTCGCCCGCGAGGCGCAGCGCGGCGGCCGCGCGGCGGGCGCTGCGCGGCGCCTCGCCCCACGGCACCGCCGGCCCGAGTGCGGCGAGCTGGGCGCCGACCGCGCGGTCGAGCTCGGCGGCGCGGCCGGGCGCGGCGGGGTCGGGAACGAGGGCGCAGACGAGGTCGTCGGCCTCGGCGGCGCGGCCGCCGAGCGGCGCGGTGATCGTCCCGTGCGGCAGGTGGGCGGCGAGGCGGTCGCGCTCCTCGCGGCGCCAGACGAGCGCGGCGAGCGTGGCGGGCGGCTCCCACATCGCCGCCCGCGCCGCGTCGAGCACCGCCCCGGGGTCGGCCGGTGGCGACTGGACGAGCAGGGCGACCAGGGCGCGGCGGCGGCGCTCGGCCTCGCCGGCCGCCGCCGACTGCTCGCGCGCGAAGCCCTCGGCCGACTGGGCGGAGAGCTCGTCGATGTAGGCGAAGATCGACTCGGCGAGCAGCGCGAGGGCGTCGGCGTCGAGCCCCGCGTCGCGGGCCACGCGCGCGACGTAGCGCCAGGCCACCCGCGCGCCGATCCGGTAGGCGGCCAGCAGCGCCTCGAGCGGCCGCCCCTCGCGCGCCTCGCCCGCGCCGAGCGCGCGGTAGACCTCGCGGTTGGGCAGCGCCTGGGCGCCGCGGTGCTCGATCAGGTCGGCGAACTGGTCGAGCGCCGACTGCACGCCGGTGCGGAAGCCCTCGCCGAACGCGCCGGTCAGCGGCCGCGCGTAGGCGGGCACGCCGTCGCGGATCGCCTCGGTGATCCGGGGCGCGAGCCCCGCCGCCTCCCGCCGCAGGACGGCCGCCGTGCCGGGCGGCAGGGCCTCCCACGGCCGGTCGGGGAGTTGTGCCTCCGCCTCAATGGATGCCGCCGCGGTTTTGCTCGTCATGACGAGAACGGGCATCCTTTTGGCATCAGGATGCAAAGTACATGAGCGAGATCACCCTCCACGGCCATCGCGTCACCTACCGCGAGGCCGGGACCGGCTCGGGCCGCCCGGTCATCGTGCTCGTCCACGGCATCGCGGGCTCGGGCCAGACGTGGGACTCCGTCCTGCCGCTGCTTGGCGAGCACTTCACGGTCATCGCGCCGGACCTGCTCGGCCACGGCGGCTCGGCCAAGCCGCGCGGCGACTACTCCCTCGGCGCCTACGCGAGCGCCATCCGCGACCTGATGGCCGCGCTCGGCCACGACACCGCGACGATCGTGGGGCACTCGATGGGCGGCGGGATCGCCATGCAGTTCGCCTACCAGTTCCCCGAGCGCCTCGACCGCCTCGTGCTCGTCGCGAGCGGCGGCCTCGGCAAGGAGGTCGCGTTCATGCTCCGCGCGGCCACCCTGCCCGGCGCGGACTGGGTGCTGCCGCTGATGGTCGCCCGCCGCGCCGACGGCGCCGGCCGCGCGCTCGCCAACGCGCTCACCCGGGTCGGGCTGCTTCCCAGCGCCGACCTCGAGGAGCTCGCGCGCGGCTTCGCGTCGCTCAAGGACGTCGAGACCCGCACCGCGTTCCTCCACACGGTCCGCTCGGTGATCGACGTCCGCGGCCAGCGCGTCGACGCCTCGGACCGGCTCTACCTCGCCGCGGAGGTCCCCACGCTGCTCGTCTGGGGCGAGCGCGACCGGGTCATCCCGGTCCGCCACGGCCTCCTCGCGCACCAGAAGATGCCGGGCAGCCGGATCGAGGTCCTGCCCGACGCCGGGCACTTCCCCCACATCGCCGACCCGCCGCGCTTCGCGCAGATCATGCGCGAGTTCATGGAGGAGACCGAGCCGGCCCGGATCGACATGGCCCAGCTGCGCGAGCGCCTGCTCTCGGCGCAGCCCCAGCGCGCCTAGACTGCCGCGCTTGCCGCGCCACTTCCTCACCGGAGCGGAGCTCGACCGCCCTGCGCTGACCGCGCTGCTCGACCGCGCCGCCGAGCTCAAGGCCGCCCCGCTGAGCTCGAGCGCGATGGAGCGCAGGACGGCCGCGCTGCTCTTCGAGCTCGCCTCCACGCGGACGCGGTCCTCGATGGAGGCGGGGATCGCGGAGCTCGGCGGCCACCCGATGGTCCTGCGCGCGGAGGAGATGCAGCTCGCGCGCGGGGAGTCGGTGCGCGACACCGCGCTCGTGCTCTCGCGCCAGGTGTCGCTGATCGGCTACCGGACGAGCTCCGAGGCGCGGCTGGCCGAGCTCGCCTCCCACGCCACCGTCCCGGTGGTCAACCTGCTCTCGCCGGAGCATCACCCGTGCCAGGCGCTCGCCGACCTGCTCACCCTGCGCGAGGCGTTCGGCGCGCTCGACGGGTTGAAGGTGGCCTACGTCGGCGACGGCAACAACGTCGCCCGCTCGCTCGCGGTCCTCGGCGCGACCGCGGGGATCGAGGTGGTGATCGCGGCCCCCGCCGGCCACCAGCTCGACCCCGCGACCGCCGCCGGCGCGGCGCTCACCGGCGACCCCGCCGAGGCGGTGGCCGGGGCGCACTGCGTCTACACCGACGTGTGGGTCTCGATGTCCGACGA
>JAUJME010000337.1 GCA_030447005.1 Solirubrobacteraceae bacterium
GCCAACCTCGCGGCGAAGGCCCTGCTGCTCGGCCTCCTGCTCTACGCGGTCGCGCGCCCGGAGCTGCCGCAGTTCGAGGGCAAGGCGATGGGCGTCCGGCTGCTCACCTTCGGCCTGCCGGTGATCCTCGTCCCGCTCGCCTGGCTGCTGCGCCGCAGCGCCTTCCGCGGCCGGCCGTACCCGCACCACGTCGACCTCTGCCTCGTCCTGCCGTTCCTGATGGACACGGCGGGCAACACGCTCGATCTCTACGACCGCGTGAGCTGGTTCGACGACGCGATGCACCTCGCGACGTGGGCGCCGTGGGTCCTGGCCTTCGGGCTGCTCCTGCACTACGCGCCGGCGCTGCCGCGGTGGGCGCACTTCGGCCTCGTGCTCGGGTTCGGCGCCGCGACGCACATCGTCTGGGAGCTCGGCGAGTACGTCACGTTCGTCCGCGACTCGCCCGAGATCGCGACCGCGTACACCGACACGCTCGGCGATCTCCTGGTCAGCCTGACCGGCTCGGCGCTCGGCGCGGCGCTGGCCGTGACGGCGCTCTGGGGCGCCGGCCGGGCGGCCGCCGGCCGCGCCGCCACCGGCTAGCCTCCGGCAAATGCCGTCCCTCCGCGCCCGCCTGGCGACCGTCGCCGCGACGTGCCTGCTCCCCTCGCTCGCCGGCGCCGCCCCCGCCGCCGCTCACGGCGGATCGGCGCCGGCCGTCGCCCGCGCCGCGGCGGTCACCCCGCCCGCCACGCCGCGCGCCGAGTGCGGCCCCGGCTCGAAGCCCGAGCCGGGCATCCAGGGCCGGGTCCCGGCGGGCGCGCCCGCCGACGGGTACCGCTGCAACACCTCGCTGCTGGGCCGGGAGGGCACGGCCGGCGGCTACAAGGTCGAGCGCTACGTCGACGCCAAGGGGCGCGAGTGCGCCTACTACGACACCACGCTGCTGTTCCCGACCAACGCCGCCTCCGCGACGCTGAGCCTCCAGCAGACCGGCGTCGCGGTGCTCGACATGTCCAACCCGGCCAAGCCGGTGCGCACGGCGACGCTCCAGACGCCCGCGATGCAGTCCCCGCACGAGTCGCTGCTGCTCAACCACAAGCGCGGGCTGCTCGCGGCGGTGTTCGGCAACCCGACGTTCGGGCCGGGCATCGTCGACGTCTACGACGTCTCCCAGGACTGCCGCACCCCGGCGCTGCAGTCGAGCCTGCCGGTGGGGGTGCTCGGCCACGAGAGCGGCTTCACGCTCGACGGCAAGACGTTCTACGCCACCTCGCTCGGGACGGGGAACATCACGGCGGTCGACCTGACCAACCCGAGGACGCCGACGGTCCTCTACGTCGGCCGGCACTCCTCCCACGGCCTCACGCTCTCCGACGACGGCAACCGCGCCTACCTCGCCGCCAACACCGGGCTCCTGATCCTCGACGTCTCCGAGATCCAGGCGCGCAAGGCCAACCCGCGCGTCCGCGAGGTCAGCCGGCTCACGTGGCCCGAGCTGACGATCCCGCAGGTCGCGCTGCCGGTGACCATCGGCGGCAAGCCGATGCTCGTCGAGGTCGACGAGTTCTCCGCCAACGAGAGCGGGCGCGTGACGAGCCACGGCATCCGGGTCGGCGCCGGGCGGATCATCGACATCTCCGACGAGAAGGCGCCGAAGGTGATCTCCAACCTGCGGCTCGACGTCCACCAGCCCGAGAACCGCGCGGCGATCGCCAACGACCCCGGCGCCTCGTCGCCCGTGCAGGGCTACGCCGGCCACTACTGCGGGGTGCCGCGGTCCGCCGAGCCCGGGATCGTCGCCTGCTCGTTCATCGCGTCGGGCCTGCGGGTCTTCGACATCCGCGACCCCTACAAGCCGAAGGAGATCGCCTACTTCGTCGCCCCGCCGGCCAACATGGGCGGCAGCCCGGTCCCGCTCGAGAAGAGCAACTACGCGATGTCGCGGCCGTCGTTCGTCCCCGAGCGCGGCGAGATCTGGTACTCCGACGGCAACAGCGGCTTCTACGCGCTGCGGGTGGCCAAGGGCGTGTGGCCGTTCGAGGCCCCGGCCGGCGGTGGAGCGCTCGGGCTGCCCGGGACGCGCCGCTGCGTGAGCCGCCGCAACTTCACGATCCGCCTGCGGCCGAAGGGCGCACGGCTGCGGTCGGCGCGGGTCTTCGTCAACGGCAAGCGGGTGCGCGTGCTCCGCGGCCGCCGGCTGCGCGCGCGCATCGACCTCCGCGGTCTGCCGAAGGGGCGGGTCGAGGTCAAGGTCGTCGCACGGGCGGCGGACGGGCGGACCGTGCGCGAGACGCGGCGCTACCGGACGTGCACGCCGCGAGGTTCGTAGCCCATCACGTCAACTGCTGCTGCCGAGGGAGACGCCGCCGGCGTGGGGCCCGAGAAAGTGGCGCACAACGTCACAACCGCGGGTGAATCGTCCGCGCGTGTGACGTTTCCACGACGGCCGGTCCAACCGCCGCCCTCACCAGCCGCAGTCGGCGCCCTACCCCTCCAGCGCCCCCGGATCCTCGGGCACGTCGACCGCGTGCTCGCGCAGGGTCTCCAGCGGGACGATGTCGAGCGCGCGCTCGTGGGTGGAGGCGAGGACGACGAAGGCGGCGGCGCCGTCCTCGTGGGCGAGCAGCCAGTTGGCGGCCGTCACGCACCAGCGGTCGCCGGCCTCGAGGCCCGGGAAGCGGTACTGCGGCAGCGGGGTGACCAGGTCGTTGCCTATCGCGCGCTGGTGGGCGAGGAACTCCGGCGTGACGACCGCGCAGATCGTGTGGCTGCCGCGATCCTCGGGCCCCGTGTTGCAGCAGCCGT
>JAUJME010000338.1 GCA_030447005.1 Solirubrobacteraceae bacterium
GCACGACGAAGGCGTCGGAGCGCACGAGCACCGTGTGGAACCGCGGGACGTTGAGCCGGTAGTAGAACCGCCGGCCGGAGGCGTAGTCGCCCAGCTCGATCACCTCGGAGATCTCCCCGTCGTCGTCGAACGTCACGATGTCCGCGGTCCCCTCGACCACGTGGAAGGACTCGGTCTTGCCCAGGTGCTTGTGCGGGCGCACGTAGGTGGACCCGTCGAGCACGATCAGCATCTCGTGGAGGGCGTCGGAGGGGTCGGCGTGCGCGCACACGCGGCAGCGCCGGCGCGGCGTGGACGCGGCACGGCTCTTGAGGTCCGCGATGACCTCCGGCCCGAGGGAGACGACGTCCTCGTCGGCGACGAACACCTCGGCGCTGCGCTGGATCACCGGGGCGCTCCGTCGCCCGCGAGCGCGTAGCGCGCGCTCTGGGAGTAGATCGACGCGAATCGCCCGCCCGCGGCCGTGAACGCCTCGAACTTGGGGACCACCTTCGCCTCGGCCTCGGGGCTGAGCGCCAGCAGGCAGAGGTTCACGTCGTCGCTCATGAGGGTCGAGGAAGGCACGATGGGAAGCCGCGAGCCCGGGAAGAACAAGCCCTGCTTGGTCGGATGGTCCTCGATGACGCACCCGATCAGGTCCCCGAGGCCCAGCGCGTTGAGGAACATAGCACCGGCATGGCCGGCCCCGAACAGCGCCGCAGGGCGGTTGGCGCGGTCCTCGAGCAGGGCGCGCCAGCGGCGCCGGGCGTCAGGCACGGCGGCGGCGAACGCCTCCGCGCGTCGCCGGCCGGCGTCGTCAGGCGCGGCCGGTGTCGAGCCGGCCGGCGGGTCGCGCCGCGCGATCGCGACGAGCTCGCCGATCGCCGGCGGCCGGTCGACCGACAGGGGCGCGAAGCCGCTCGCGGCCAGCGACGCCGCGAGCGTGGCCGCGGTGAAGTAGAGGACGTGCTCCTCCCACAGGAACCCGAGCTCGCCGCGCTCGAAGGCCGGCTCGGAGTCGGGCGCCTCGACGACGAGGTGGCCGCCGGGCTCGACCAGCTCCCGGAGCGCGGCGAGGAGCCGGCGGAGGTCGTGGGAGTGCTCGACGAGCGAACGGGCGACGAGCAGCGACGCGCGGCCCTCCCCCGCCGCGAGGCGGCGGCCGCCGTCGGCGGCGAGCGCTGCCTGCAGCGTCTCGGTCGCGGCGTTGGGCGCGGCGACGCCGAGGGCCTCGCGCCAGTCGAGGCGCACGGTGTTGGCGAAGCCGCGGTCTCGCAGGCGGGCGAGGAGCGCGTCGTCGTGCTCGGTCAGGCCGGCGATGCGCGCGTCGGGCGTCAGGCCGGGCAGCGCCGCCACCCGGTCGGCCAGCCCGTCGAGGTGGCCCACGGGTTCCCGGTAGCTCACCCAGTCGACCCGCGGGCGCAGCTCCTCGGCCGGGATCGGTCGCGGGAGCTGCACGAGCCCGCACCGGGGGCAGGCGGCAAGGACGAAGGGGTGCGTGTACTCGTCCTCGCCGGCGGAGCGGGGGAAGCGGTTGAGGACGGGCTGCGGCCCGAGGTCGAGGATCTCCTCGACGGGCGAGCCGCAGAGCTGGCAGGGCCGGCCGGGCGTCACGGCTTGTGGACGTACTCCAGCGGCTGGCGCTGGATCTCGTCCCAGTGGCGCTCCACCCAGTCGGCCACCTCGGAGATGCCCTGGTCGAGCGCCACCTCCGGGGACCAGCCGAGGTCGCGCCGCGCCCGGGAGGAGTCGATGGTGTACGCCCGGTCCTGCCCCAGCCGCTCCTCGACCGTCCGGGTCGACTCCTCGAAGTCCTTGCCCAGCCGCTCGCAGATCGTGGCCACGACGTCGCGGACGGCCACACCCTCGTCGGGCGAGAGGTGGAGGATGCCGCCGGTGCCGTTCTCCATCGCCGCCAGCTCGCCGCGCGAGACGTCGCGGATGTTGATGTAGGACTTGACCGCGGTGCCGCCGCCGTGCAGTTCGATCGTCCGCCCGGACTTCAGGTAGATGACCGAGCGGGGGATGATCTTGAACAGCTGCTGGTGGGCGCCGTAGACGTTCGTCGCGCGGATGAAGGTGACCGGCAGGCCGAAGTTGCGCACGAAGGTCTCGAGCATGAGGTCGCCGCCCGCCTTCGAGGCGGCGTAGGGGGTGCTCGGGTTCAGCGGGGCGTCCTCGCTCACCAGGCCCTCCGTCGTCCCGTAGACCTCCGGCGAGGAGATGTGCACGTAGCGCTCGAGCCAGTCCCGGCGGCGCAGGAAGTTGGCGAGCTCGGCGACCGCCGCGACGTTCGTGCGGGCCCACTGCTCCGGGTGCTCCCAGCTCGGCGCCACCTCGCTCTGCGCGGCGAAGTTGACGATGTAGCGCGGCCGTTCGCGGTCGAGCAGGGAGAAGAGCGCCGGCATGTCGCCGTTGAGGTCGATCTGATGGAAGCTGAACGCCTCCAGCTCGGACTCCGGGCGGTGCTTGTAGCGCAGGAAGAGCGGGCCCTTCTCGGGCGAGCGGCTCACGCCGACGACGCGGTGGCGGCCCTGGTCGATGAGCAGGTCGACGAAGTCGCCGCCTGAGAACGAGTTGCTGCCGATCACGGCGACGGTGTCCATGGCTCCTGGGGCGTCGGTCGGGGTCATTCGGGCGAGACGGCGATCATCGCGCGGCCGGCGACGCGGCCGGAGCGCAGGTCGGCGATCGCCTCGTTGATCTGGTCGAGCTCGTAGCGGTCGGTGAGCAGCGCGTCGAGGTCGAGCCGACCGGCGGTGTAGAGGGCCGCGTAGCGCGGGATGTCGCGCTCGGGCCGGGTG
>JAUJME010000004.1 GCA_030447005.1 Solirubrobacteraceae bacterium
AGACGTAGCCCGCGCCGAACTCGGCGGCCAGCGCGCGGGTCGCCGGATCCGGCGCACCGTCCTCGGCGATGACCACCTCGGCGGCGTGCTCGGCGACCTGCGGCGCGATGCTGCGCAGGGCCACCGCGAGGTAGTCGCGGCGCCCGCGGGTCGGGAACAGGACGGAGGCGACGGGGGGCACCGCGAGGTCAACCCGTGGGCGCGATCGCGCCGGTTGCGCCGTTCGGGCCCCACGTCATGCCGGCTCCCTCGAGCAGCACGCCTGGTCCGACGGCCACGTTCTGGTGCGAGACGTAATAGGGCGCCGAGGGCTGGGCCCCGGCGAACCGGGTCCTGAACGTCGTCCCCTCGATCGCGGCGCCGTTGATCTGGGCCTGGTAGTCGCCGTTGGAGAGCCCCGCGTGACGGTGCTCGAGCGTGCAGCCCCGCACGATCTCCCGCGTGCTCGGATCGCCGAAGAGCACCGAGCGGGTGCGGTTCGCGGTCACGGTGCAGCCGTCGAGGATCACGTTCTGCCCGTCGAACTCCAGCAGGGCGAGGCCCGTCTTGGGGGGCCCGAACTGGGGGTGAGGACGATCCTCGAACACGCAGCGAGTGAAGCGGGTGGCCTGGGCGGGATCCGAGGAGCCGAACGCGTTGACCACCCATCCGTAGATCCGGCAGCCCTCGAAGGCCATCCCCGGCTTGCGCGGCCAGAGCGCGCCCGCGTCCGGTGTCCCCCAGATCAGGCTGTCCCGGACGCGGATGTCCGCGCTGTCGCCCGTGTCGGCGATGAACGCGTAGCCCTCGTTGTCGATCATCTCGCACCTCGAGAGCTCGACCCGGCGCACGACCGAGTCCTCGGCCTCGACGTCCACGCCGGCCGCGGGCGTGCTGGCGAAGCCGCCGCGCCCCGTGTGGCTGAACGTGCACCGGTCGGCGGTCAGGTCGATCGCGCCCACGATCGAGAGCCCCTGGCGGGCGTTGTACTCGGACCGCACGCGGGTGAGCCGGTGCGGCGCCGCGGGACTCGAAGCGGTCAGGCCCACGAAGCCGATGGTGATGCCGTCCAGGCCGTGGTGGTGGGTGTGGACGTCGTCGAGTCGCAGCCGCCGGTTGCCGTAGGCGTAGATCCCCGTGGCGCTGCATTGCCGCCCGCTGTCTCCCCATGGGCCGCCGAGGACCAGGCCTGCGCTGTTGCCGTCGAGCTCGATCCGGCTGACCTCGACGTCCTCGTTGCCGACCAGCACCAGCATCCCCAGGTAGGCATCGGCTCGGTGGCTGTAGTCGGTGAAGGGCAGCGCCGGCGGGCTCGAGGGCCCTCCCGTCACCGGGTCGAACGAGCCGAACCGCAATCCCGGCGCCGCCTGCAGTACCGCGCCGCCGCCCAGGATGCGCACCGGACGCCGGCACCCTTCGATCCGGACGATCGTCTCGCTGGCGAAACGCTGCGTCCCCGCCTCACCCGTCGTCCGCTGGCGACCGACGACGTAGGTGCCGGCGGGGATGACGAGGTCGCCGCCGCCGGCGGCGGTCAGGGCCTCCGACGCCTGCCGGAACGCAGAGGTGTCGTTCGTCCGGCCGTCGCCTCGTGCGCCGTACCGCCGGACGTCGAAGCGGCCGGGCGGGCCCGCGGTGGCCGCCCCACGCTCGGGCGTCGGACGGGAGAAGCCGCATCCGGCGACCACCAGACCGCCCGCTGCGGCGGCGCCGAAGAGCCCACGGCGAGTGAGCCGGTTCCGGTCCGAGGGCGGATCGGGCACCGCCAGCAATCTACCCGGTTCAATACGCCGGGTGATCCTCCTTCTCCACAACCGCTACCGTCAGCCAGGCGGCGAGGAGCGCGCGCTCGAGGACCTGCGCTGGCTGATCGAGACGCAGCTCGGCGAGGAGGCGCAGGTGCTCGAGCGCGACTCGCGTCGGATGGGTCGGACAGGCGCGGCAGCCGGGCTGCTGCGCGGCGGGCTGGGTCCCCAGGAGGTCGCCGACGCCGTGCGTCGGACGGGCGCTCGGGTCGTCCACGCACACAACATCAACCCGTCGTGGGGCTGGCGAGCCCTGGCTGCGGCGCGCGAGGCCGGCGCGGGGGTGGTGTTGCACCTGCACAACTATCGGCTGGTGTGCGCGGTCGGCACCTGCTTCACCCTCGGGGAGGACTGCACGCGGTGCCACGGACGCGACACGCTGCCGGGCATCCGCCTCAACTGCCGCGGCGGCTCGCGGGCCGAGTCGGCCGCGTACGGTGCGGGCCTCGCACTCTGGCAGCGGCGCGTCGGCGCGCAGGTCGACCGGTTCGTGGTGCCGAGCGCGTTCGCGCTGCGACGGCTGCGCGAGCTCGGCGCTCCCGTCGATGCGCGGGCCGAGGTGCTCCCCTCCGTCCAGCGTGAGATCGCCGGCCGGTCACTGGCGGCGGATGGGCGCTTTGCCCTGGCCGCCGGCCGGCTGACGGCTGAGAAGGGCTTCGCGGATGCCGTAGCGGCCGCCATCGAGGCGGGAGTGCCGCTGGTCGTCGCCGGCGACGGGCCGCAGCTCGACTCCCTGAAGGCCGCCGCACGGGGCCGCGACGTCCGGTTCGTAGGACGGGTGGGGCCCTCAGAGCTCGCCGCGCTGCGTCGGGAGGCGGGGCTCGCCATCGTCCCCTCCCGCTACGCCGAGATCCTGCCGCTCGCGGCGCTCGAGGCCATGGCCGCCGGCCTACCGGTCGTGGCTGCCGACAGCGGGGGTCTAGGAGAGTTGGTCGCTTCCGAGGGCCGCTATCCGGCGGGCGATCGGGCGGCGCTGGCCGCTCGTGCCCGCGCGCTCTACCGCGACGCCGCAGCGGGGGAGCGGGCGCTGGCGTCGATCCGGAAGCTGGCGGCGCCGGAGGCCCTCGGGCCGCGGCTGGGCCGCATCTACGACGACGCCGCGGCGCGCGGGGCGTCGCAGGCCATGCCTCAGGCTGAGCGGCGCCTGAGGACGTAGCCGACGCCGGCACCCGCGAGGATCAGCACCAGTGCTCCACCCACGTAGGTCAGCGGGCTCGTACCGGCGGGTGCCACGCCGCTGCGCGAGATGCGCCGCTCGGTGTCGGGACTGCGCGCAAGCGGGCGCCCCGAGGTCCCTTCGTCGTCGTTGCCCTTGCCGTCGCTCGTGCTCTTGTCGTCGGACCCGCTGCCGCCGCCGTCCGACCCCTCGCGGGTGGCCTCCCGGCCGTTTCCGTCCCTCTCTTCGCCCACGCCGGCGCCGAAGAGCGGGCTCTCACCACGGCGGCGCTGGCCCTTCCCCTTCGTGCCCGCCCGGTTCCGGGCGTCCTCGAGCGGAACGGCGTACTCCTTGCCGCTGGGCGAGTCGGGGTCGACCGTGACGCCGTCCTCCTGGGCGAAGGCGGGAGCCGCGGCGCACAGCGCCATGAGGCCGAAGAGCACGAACAGGGGCAGGAGGCGGCGGAGCGACATGCGCATCAGTTCTAGCACTCCGGACCCATGGCGTCCGTCATCCGGCGCCTCCCCCGGCGGCCGTCCGCGGGTCGGCGGCGAGCTGGCCCAGGATGGGGTCGAGAGGGTTCAGCCGGAGGGCGCGCGAGTAGTACCGCCGCGCCTGCTCGAAATCGCGCTCGCGCACCGCCAGGTCGCCGAGCAGCGCCCAGGTGAGGAAGTCGCGCGGCTCGCGTCGCGCGGCTTGCAGCAGCGTCGACCGGGCCGCGCCGCCCTCGCCGAAGCGCGCCAGGGCCGCCGCCTTGACGTAGTAGGTCTGTATGGACGCCGGGTCGAGGCGGAGCGCGCGATCGGCCTGCTCGAGGGCGGTGGCCGGATTGGCGTCCAGGGCGTCCTGGGCCTGGTCGCGGTAATGGTCGACCAGCCCGGCTCGCGCCAGGCCGATGCCGGTGACCGCGAGGACCACCGCGACGAGCGCGGCCGGCAGGAGCCGCGGCCGCCTTGCCGTGGGCGCCGGGCGGCTGCCGCCGCCCACCAGGAAGGCGGCTGCCACGAGCGCAATGGCCGTGACCCCCGGAAGGAGGTGTATCCAGTCCACGCTCACGTGGGCGAGCCACGCCGCCGTGATCCCGACGGTGCCGACCGCCAGGGCCCGGCTCGTCTGGGAGATCCGCGCTGCGGCCATCGTGCGGCGGGCTCCCGTCGCCACCCCGCCGAGGATCACGACCAGGAGGACGGCTCCGACGAGTCCCAGCTCGCCGAGCGTCTGCAGCTGGAGGCTGTGCGGCTGGCGGATGTCCTCCTGCGTCACGCGCTCGCGGAAGTAGGTCACGTCATAGTTGCCCGCGCCGACCCCGATCACCGGCCGCTCCGCGAAGGCCTTCCCCGCGACGCGCCAGTAGTCGTAGCGGTTGCCGCCTCCGGAGACGAGGCGAGCCGCCCCCGATTCGGCCGTGGCGCCGGCACCGAGGGTGACGAAGGCCCGGTACTGGGTCTCGACCCGCTCCACGATGGCGCTGCTCTTCGCGACGCCGATCCCCAAGCAGACGATCGTTCCCGCCAGCAGCACGCCGATCACGACTGGCCGGAGCGACACAGCGAGTCTCCCGCGGACGACGGCGACCGCCACGCCCCAGACGACGCCGGACACGACGGCTCCGGTCAGCACGCCGGTGCCGGCAGCCCGAGCGGCCTCCGGCACGAGCGCTCCATCGCGCAGGGAGGGCAGCAGATCGAGCGCGGGAGGCAGGGCGACGACCAGCCCGGCCGCGATCGCGAGCAGCGCCCAGGCGTGCCGAACGCGACCCGGCACCAGCGCGATGACGACCACCGCCGAGACGATCGCCGCGAGGGCGAACCCCCGCGAGTACGAGAGGGCCCCGATTCCGAGCAGGAGGGTGGCGAACCCGGCGCCCGCGCCCGCCAGGGCGGCCGACCGGCGCTGGACCGCGGCGCCAATGCAGATCCAGGCGGCGAGCAGGTAGTAGTTCGCCTGCCCGTTCACGTACCCGAGGGGGTCGTTGAGGCGCCCACTGAGGAAGTAGCGGTCGGGCGCGTCGCCGAACAGCGCGACCAGGGTCGTGAGTGCCAGCGCGACCGCCACGGCAGCCACCCCGGCGAGCACCCACAGCGCGAGCCCCCGGACGGGGACGATCAGCACCATGAGCCCGAGGAAGACCGCGTAGACGAGCATCCGGTTGGCCTCCACGACAGCCTGGGCAGAGGAGTGTGCCCACGCGGCGGAGGCGAGGGCCCACAGGGCAAGAGCGGCCAGCCCGCCCACCGCGACGACCGCCGCCCGCGGCAGCTGCCGTGGCGCAGCGATGGAGGCGGCGGTCGCAACCACGACGAGGCCCAGCCCGATCGGGACCCAGAGGTCCGTGTCGTAATAGCCGAAGAAGAACGGGCTGACGCCAATCCCGAGGCCGAGGACGACCGCCGGCACGACGGACCAGTCACGGCGGGCTCCCCCCGGGACCCGGGCCGCGGCCGTGCCCGCCGCGTCGGCAACGGGCAGTGGACCGGCGGGCGGCGGCACCGAGGGCGCCGGCGCGCCTCGGCTGTCGAGGACCGCGATCGCGACGCCGATCCCCACCAGGTAGACCGCGACGGCCGCCACGATCGCCTTCGACCCGCCTGAGATGGCGACCAGCGCGAGCGCCGAGAGCATGGCTTGCGCGGCGCCGAGCGCGATGGCCACGGCACGCGCTGTCCGCAGCCGCTGCCGAGTGCGGTGCGTGAGATGGTCGCGGCCGCCCGTCAACAGCGGGATCCCGCGGCGTGTGCGCGAGACGACCACCAGGCAGGTGTCGAGGGCGGGGATCCCCACGAGCACCAGCCCCATGGCCAGCGCCTGGCCCTCCGGGGCGGCCGCGGCGGTCCCCGACATCACGAGGACCGCAACCGCGAAGCCGACCGGCATGCTGCCGCCGTCGCCCAGGAAGATGCGGGCGGGCGACGCGAGGTTGTGCGGCAGGAACCCGATGCACGCCCCGCAGAGGGCGATCGAGGCGACCGCGAGCCAGCGATCGCCCTCCACCACACCGAGGACCGCCACCGCAGCCGCCACGACGGCGGCCATGGTGCTCGTCGCCCCGTCCATGTTGTCGAAGAGGTTGAAGGCGTTGACCACGGCGACGACCCAGAGCATCGTCACGACGAGGCTCAGGGGCGCGGAGCCGAGGTCCCATCCCTGGCCGAGCGCGAAGACACCGCCGGCCAGGATCAGCTCCACGGCGACGCGAACCGGCGGGGTGACGGTGCGCCGGTCGTCGAGCGTCCCGACGGCCCACAGCACGAAGACACCGACCACCAGAGGCACCGTTCGCGTCCAGTCGCCCGCCAGGAGGAGCAGCGCCGCGGCGAAGCCGGCAACCACTGCCGCGCCGCCGAGGTAGGGCGTGGGGGCCGCGTGACCCTTATAGCCGACGGGCTTGTCGTAGAACTCGAACCGGTCAGCCGCACGGATCGCGACCGGCGTGACCCAGAAGACCACCAGGAGCGACAGCGCGAGGCCGGTCAGGAGCCTCGCTTCAAGTGGCAAACGGGATGCCCTCCGGCGTGATGGCGCGCCCGCGCTCGTGCAGGATCACGTCGTCGATGGCATCATCGACGGTCCGGGTCGGCTGCCACGGGACGAGAGCCCTGACAGCGGAAGTGTCGGGTTGCCGGCGCCCCAGCTCCTCGAAGCCGTCGTCGTAGGCCTCGTCGTAGGGAACCAGCTCGATCTTCGAGTCGGATCCGGTGCGCTCGATCACCCGGCGCGCGAGCTCGATGATCGCCATCTCATCCGTCGCGCCGATGTTGAAGACGGTTCCGACGGCGTCGTCGGCCTCGACGAGCAGCAGGAGCGCCGCGACCGTGTCATGCACGTGGGCGAAGCAGCGGGTCTGCGTGCCGTTGCCGAAGACGGAGAGGTCCTCGCCCATCAGGGCCTGGCGGACGAAGCGTGGCAGGACCATCCCGTAGCGGCCGGTCTGCCGCGGGCCGACGGTGTTGAACAGCCGGACCACGATGGTCTCGGCGCCCGAGTCGCGGTGCAGGCCGTAGGCAAGCGACTCCCCGAAGCTCTTGGCGATCGCGTACGCCCAGCGCGACTTGAAGGGCGACCCGAGGACACGGTCGGCGTCCTCGGTCAGCGCGCCCTGCGAGTTCTTGCCGTAGACCTCCGACGTCGAGGTGAAGAGCGCCCGACAGCCGTGGCGGCTGGCCGCGGACAGCACGTTGTCGGTGCCCTGGACGTTCGTGCGGAGCGACTCGAGCGGGTTCGACACGATCAGTTGCACGCCCACCGCCGACGCCAGGTGCAGGCAGAGGTCGGCCTCGCCGACCAGGTCGTCCACCAGTGTCGTGTCGGTCACCGATCCCTCGACGAACCGCACCTGCGGGGTCTCGAGGATCTGGCTCAGGTTCTCCAGCCGGCCCGTGCTCAGATCGTCGAGTACGGTGACGGTGTCTCCGCGGGCGACCAACGCGTCGCACAGGTGCGATCCGATGAAGCCGGCCCCACCCGTGACCAGGACGTTACGCGGATGGGCATGGGCAGTGTCGTGGTGGGTCAAAACGGCTCCCCTGAAGCGATCGGTGCACTCCGCGTGGCGAGCGGCAGGTTTGCCGCTGACGCACCCAACCATCCCTGAGCAGGCAGCGCAATGTATCGCGGGAAGTCGTACGCCGGCCCGGGCCACAGTGGCGGCGAGACCTCTTTTTGGTAGGTCATCGTCTCGTCCTAACGCCTGTGAAGGTCGTATGTCGCGGTGTCTCGTCCGAATTCGCGACAGACCGGACGCGACGGACGCGAAGGAGCCGGCGAACCGCAGGCCTCAGCTCGAGGATGCCTCTCGCGGCAAGGACGAGGACGAACGCGAACACCGCGTCGCGGTGGCGGAAGGCGGTTCCTGCGTTGCCCGCGGTCAGCGCCAGGAGGACCCAGAAGCTCCCGATCACCGCCGCCAGGTGCAGGAGCGGCACCTTGCGGCCGGTGCGCCAGAGGGCGCGCCCCCCGACGAGCGCGAGCGCGTAGAAGGCGAGGGCCAGTACGCTCAGCGCCGCCCCGATCGCCTGCGAGGCGTTCTCCGCCTCCCACGGGTAGGGCCCGAGGAGCACGGCGGCCAGGCCGCCCGGGAGGTAGGCGAGCGTCTCGGGCCAGGAGGAGTCCACCACGCGGGTGCCCGCGTCGACCTCGGAGGGCGCCGCCGAAATGGCGGTGCGGGCGTTCTCCGCCTGCAGCGCCCGCTCGCCCGCCAGCCGGTCTGGCATCCGGTCGAGGGTTGACGCGACGGACGGGACGAGCGCGATGGCTGCCGCCAGGACCACCGCCGCCGCCGCGACCACGACCGGCAGGCGGCGCGGGCGTCGCAGCAACGGTGCGGCCGTAGCGGCGGCCGCCAGCGCGAGCAACAGGACGGCCGCCTGTGCGGCCCGGTTGTCCATGATCCATCCCAGCGCCAGGGCCAAGACGATCAGCGGCGCGGCGCGCGCTCCGCGCCCGACCGTCAGCCACACGAGGACCACGGCACAGGTCGCCAGCATCAGGCCGGTGTCCTTGAGGACCAGGATCGACCAGCCGAACGTCGTCGGGTAGAACGCCGCGAGCCCGGCCGCCAGCCTCGGCCCGGCGGTGGACCTTCCACCGAGGACCGCCTTCGCGAGTCGATGGACGACCGCGACGGTCAGGATCGCCACCGCGGCGTTGAGAGCCCGGGCCGCGAGCACCTCGTGCCCCGCGAGGGTGTACGACACGCTGATCGCGGAGGTGAAGCTGGTGACCAGATAGCGGTCCTGCTCCAAGATGGGGATGCCGTCGAACCAGGCACGCCGGAGCGCGTCCCCCACGCGGTCGTAGGCGAGCTCGTCGGGGAACAGGAAGCCGGTCCCCTCGCGCGCGGCGAGCACCGCCTGCATGCCCCCTCCCACCAGCCAGCGGGCGGCCAGAGCGATCAGCATCAGGCTCACGATCCAGCGGCGGTCCGCGTCGTCGACCAGCCTCCCTCCCACCAGCAGGGCGGCGATCGACACGATCACCGCGAAGCCCGCCGCCCACAGGCCGCCTGCGACCGCGACCGCCACGACCCCCACGCCGAGCGCTCCGACGGCCAGCCGCACGTACGTGGGCGCTCCCGCCCACGCCTCCGCCGCCTCCGAACGCCCCCTGCGCACGATGCGGTCGGCGCCCGTGTACGCGAGGCCCCTCACAGCCGCCAACCATAGCCGTGTCGCGCCCCGCGCGTGGCATCCTGACCGCCGTGCGAGCTCCCTACGACGCCGTCTTCTACGCCCCGTGGATCGGGCCGGTCCTTTCGCCCGGCAGCGGTCTGCCGCCCGGCGGGACCGAGACGCAGGTCGTCATGATGGCTCGCGAGATGGCTCGCCGAGGGCTCCGCGTCGCCCTCATCACGTATGACACGCCGGCGCGGGTGGCCCCCGTCCACGACGGCGTCGATGTGGTGGCCTTGAGGAGGCCGTCAGGCCCGACGGCCCTGCGGGCGCTGAGGGTCGGGTGCGCCCTCGTGCGCATCGCCGCGCGGATGCGCACGAGGAGCTTCGTGCAGATGTCGGCCGGGATCGAGACGGGCTTCATGGGCCTCATGGCCCTGCTCAAGCGCCGCCGGTTCGTGTACTCCTGTGCAAGCGACCTCGACTTCGACTACGCGCGGGTCGAGCCGCGCCGGCTGAGCGTCGCCATGTTCCACCTGGGTATCCGGCTGGCGGGAGCGATCGTCGTGCAGAACCCCGAGCAGCAGCGGCTGTGCCGGGAGAAGTTCGGGCGCTCCTCGCACCTCATCAAGAGCCTGGCGGAGCCGGCGGCCGGGCCGCCGGGCCGGCCCGAGGCGTTCCTGTGGGTCGGTCGGCTGGCGTGGTACAAGCGCCCGCTGGCGTTCGTCGAGCTCGCCCGCGCGGTCCCCGAGGCCCGCTTCCGGATGGTCGGGGTGGCGTCGGGGCCGGGAGGCCGGGAGGCCGCCCAGGAGGTCGCGGATGCGGCGCAGGGGCTGTCCAACCTCGAGCTGCTCGCCCCGCGGCCGCGCCACGAGCTGCTCGAGCTGGTGGACACCGCGGTCGCGATGGTGAGCACCTCCGACTTCGAGGGCATGCCGAACGTCTTCCTGGAGGCGTGGGTCCGCGGCGTGCCGGCGCTCGCGCTGGCCCACGATCCGGACGGGGTGCTTGTCCGCGAGGGCGTCGGTGGCTTCGCCGGCGGGTCGCCCGAGCGCCTCGCCGAGCTCGCACGTGCCATGTGGGCCTCACGCCACGACCGGGAGCCGCTCGCAGGGCGCTGCCGTGACTACGTGGAGCGCGAGCACGCCAGCGGGGCGGTCATCGACCGCTGGGTCGCGGCGCTCGGCGTGGAGAGCCCCGGCCCGCACCGCTGAGCGCCCGTACTCTCCTCTGCCCGTGCGCCGGGCCGATCGCTACGACGTCGTCTTCTACGCCCCCTGGATGGGTCCGCTGCTCTCGGGCGCGGCGGAGGTCTCCTCCGGCGGCGCGGAGACGCAGATGCACCTGCTCACCCAGGCGCTCGCGAGCCGGGGATGGCGCGTCGCCGTGGTCGTGCACGACGATCCTGGCCTGCCGGATCGTGTTGGCGGCGTCGACGTCGTCCGCCAGGCGACCGTCCAGACCACCCGGCGCGTCATCCGCACGGCCGCCTACGCGGCCGCCCTGCTTCGCGCGCTGCTCCCGCTCCGGGCGGACGTCGTGGTCCAGCGGGGGGCCAACACGAGCACCGGGGTGGTCGGCCTGATCGCGCGGCTGCGCGGGAGCCGGTTCGTCTTCTCGAGCGCGAACGACTTCGACTTCGACTACGCGCGGGTCGAGTCCCGCCGGCTGAGCGTCGCCATCGTCGACCTCGGGATCCGGCTCGCGGGAGCGATCGTCGTGCAGAACGCCAAGCAGCAGCGGCTGTGCCGCCAGAAGCTGGGGCGACCGTCACACGTGATCAAGAGCGTGGCCGAGCCGGCGGCCGGGCCGCCGGGCCGGCCCGAGGCGTTCCTGTGGGTCGGTCGGCTGGCGTGGTACAAGCGCCCGCTGGCGTTCGTCGAGCTCGCCCGCGCGGTCCCCGAGGCCCGCTTCCGGATGGTCGGGGTCGCATCGGGGCCAGGGAGCGAGGAGGCGGCGCGGGAGCTCGCCGAGGCGGCGCAGGGGCTGCCGAACCTCGAGCTGCTGGCGCCGCGGCCACGGCACGAGCTGCTCGAGCTGGTGGGTTCGGCGGTCGCCATGGTCAGCACCTCGGACGCCGACTCCGAGGGCATGCCGAACGTCTTCCTGGAGGCGTGGGTGCGGGGGGTCCCGGCCCTCGCGCTCGCCCACGACCTCGACGGAGTGCTCGCCCGCGAGGGCGTCGGCGGCTTCGCCGGTGGCTCGCCGGAGCGTCTCGCCGACCTGGCGCGCGACCTGTGGGCCTCACGCCACGACCGGGAGGAGCTCGCCGAGCGCTGCCGCGCGCACGCCAGGCGCGAGCACGCGCCCGACGCGGTGATCGATCGCTGGACCGCCGTCCTCAGCCGGCCGGCGTCCCGCCCGTCCGGATGAACACGAACTGGTTGCACCCGAGGCCCGAGCCGGCGGTCGTGAGCTTCTCGAGCGTGAAGCCGCGCACCTTGAAGAACTCGAAGATCTCCTCCGGGGCGGCGACCTCGAACGGATACCCGCCGACCCAGTCGACCAGGTCGTGCCACCGGCTCATGCCGCGCTGGCGCTTGTAGTCCGTCCAGGTCCGCACGTAGCGCCACGGCCTGAGCCGCAGGGTGTAGAGCGCCAGCATCCGGATCTCCCGCGGGCTCATCGCCGCGAAGGCGAACGGGCCCCGCAGAGCCTTCGGCAGGCCGTTGTAGATGCGCTTGACCCAGCGCCAGACCCGGCTCTGGAGCCCTTGGTCGTTGTAGATGGAGACGAACAGCCGCCCCCCGGGCGCGACGGCGGCAGCCACGTTCTCGAGGCCCCGGTGCATGTCGCCCGTGTGGTGCAGGACGCCCCAGGAGTAGACGAGGTCCCAGCCGCCCTGCGGATCGAGCGACGCCGGGTCGAGGACGCTCGCCTCCGTGATCGTCCAGTGGTCGGCGCCAGGCGCGTACCGGCGACGCAGCTCCTGGCTGCACGCGACGCTGCTCGGGTCGAAGTCGAAGGAGTGGACCCGCCGGGCGCCGAGCCGGACCGCGGCCAGGGAGAACAGCCCGCTCCCGGAACCGGCGTCGAGCACGCTGAGTCCGTCGAGCCGCTCGACGTCGAGCATCTCCTTGAAGGACCGCTCGGCTTCGGCGATGCGCTCGTCGTCGAGCACCCGCAGGAAGCGGCGCCAGTTCTCCCCGAACTCGAACCGCTCCCCGCGGGCGACCTCGTCGGAGTGCGCCGGCTCGGGGGCGGCGGCCGGCGGGTGGGCTGGCTGGCTGGTGGTGGTCAAGGTCGCTCTCCGCTCCGTTCTTGGTCACGGCCATGGTATTCCGGGTCCGGGGACCCGGAGCTCGTAGTCTTGCGGGCCACCCGTGGCTTCCTCGCGCGCATACGACGTCGTCTTCTACTCGCCGTCGATCGGCCCGCTGCTGACCGACGGCAGCCGGTCCCCCACCGGGGGCGCCGAGACGCAGATCCATCTCCTGACCCAGGCGCTCGCCGACCGGGGATGGCGCATCGCGGTGGTGGTCCACGACGCCCCGGGGCTGCCCGACCGGGTCGGCCGCGTCGACGTCGTCCGGCAGCGCGCAGTCCGCACGCGGTGGCCGGTCCTGCGGTCGGTGAGCTACATCTCGTCGGTCGCGGGGCCCCTGCTCGAGCTCAGGACCGACGTCCTGGTCCAGCGGGCGGCCGGGACCACCACCGGCCTCGTCGGCCTGGTGGCGCGCCTGCGGCGCAGTCGCTTCATCTACTCGAGCGCCAACGTGATCGACTTCGCCTACGACCGGCTCGAGCCGAAGCGGCGGCACGTATGGCTCTACGAGCTCGGGGTCCGCCTGGCGAGCCGGGTGATCGTGCAGACCCCCGAGCAGGAGGAGCTGTGCGAGCGGCGCTTCGGCCGCCGTCCCGTGGTGATCAAGAGCATCGCCGAGCCGGCGGTGCCGCGTTCGCAGAAGCCGGACGCCTTCCTCTGGGTCGGCCGCCTGACGCCCTACAAGCGCCCCCTCGACTTCGTGGAGCTCGCCCGCCGGGTCCCGGAGGCCCGTTTCCGGCTGCTCGGAGTGCCCGGCGGCGACGACGGCCGGCGCCTGGAGGGCGAGATCAGGTCGGCGAGCCAGGAGCTGGCGAACCTTGAGGTCCTCGATCCACGCCCGCGGGCCGCGCTCGCGCCGCTCATCGACCGGGCGGTCGCGATGGTGAACACCGCGGAGTACGAGGGGATGCCCAACGTCTACCTCGAGTCCTGGTCACGGGGCGTGCCGGCCCTCGGTCTCCACCACGATCCCGACGGCGTGATCGCGCGCGAGGGGGTCGGCGCCTTCGCCGCCGGGGACCCGGAGCGCTTCGCCGAGCTCGCCAGGCAGCTCTGGGCGGGCCGCGAGGAGCAGTCGGCGCTGGCTGCCCGCTGCCTCGATTACATCGAGCGCGAGCACTCCCCCGAGGCGGTCGTCGGAGCGTGGGAGTCGGCCCTCGGCCTGCCCGCCCGGGCCCCCGTCCCCGCCGCGGCCGGGGTCGCCTGATGTGCGGCATCGCCGGCAGCGTGGACTTTCACGGGCCCGTGGACGGCGCCCTCCTGCACGCCATGTGCTCGGTGATGGAGCATCGCGGGCCCGACGGCCGCGGGGTCCACGTCGAGGACGGCGCGGGGCTGGGGATGCAGCGGCTCGCGATCATCGACGTCGAGGGCGGCGACCAGCCCATCTTCAACGAGGACAAGACGGTCGCCGTCGTGCTCAACGGCGAGATCTACAACTTCCGCGAGCTGCGCGAGGAGCTGCGCGCCCGCGGGCACCACTTCAGCACCGACTCCGACACCGAGGTGATCGTCCACCTCTACGAGGACCACGGCCACGACCTGGTGCAGCACCTGCGCGGGATGTTCGCCTTCGCGGTCTGGGACCGGCGGCGCCGGCGGATGCTGCTGGCCCGCGACCGGATCGGCAAGAAACCCCTCTTCTACGCCCATCAGGGCGCCCGCGTGACATTCGCTTCGGAGATGCGCGCACTGTTGCAGGACGCGCGGATTCCGCGGGCGATCGACCCCGAGGCGATCGACGCCTACCTGACGCTCCAGTACGTCCCCGACCCGATGAGCGCGTTCGAGGCGGTCCGCAAGCTGCCGCCGGCCCACTGGATGGAGGTCACCGAGGCCGGGGTGCGGATGGAGCGCTACTGGGCGCTCGACTACACCGATCGCCTCGCCGGGGTCGACGAGGCGGAACTGGCGGAGCGCCTCAAGGCGCACCTCGACGAGGCGGTGCGCCTGCGCCTGATCAGCGAGGTGCCTCTCGGGGCATTCCTCTCGGGCGGCGTCGACTCGAGCGCGGTGGTGGCCTCGATGGCCGAGGCGATGAGCGAGCCGGTGAGGACCTTCTCGATCGCGTTCAGCGACCGCGCGTTCGACGAGTCCGAGTACGCCCGCAAGGTGGCGCAGCTGTTCGGCACCCGGCACGAGGAGCTCCGCGTGGAGCCCGACGCGCTCGCGATCATGCCGACCCTGGCGCGCCACTACGGGGAGCCGTTCGCGGACGCGTCGGCCATCCCGAGCTTCCTGCTGGCCAGGATGACCGGCCAGCACGTCACGGTGGCGCTCAACGGCGACGGGGGCGACGAGGCCTTCGCCGGCTACGGTCGCTACGCGGGCCACAACATCGTCGGACGGCTCGACTGGCTGCCCCGCCCGCTGCAGCGCATGGCCCCCGCCGTCGGCTCGGCGCTCGGGGAGGGCTCCCACGAGCGCTCCTTCCGCAGCCGGGCCGGGCGCCTCGGGCGGGCACTCGGCGCCGAGCCGTGGGAGCGCTACACCTTCGGGCTGTCGGCGTGGGACGCGATCCGCCGCAGGCGGCTGCTGAGTCCCGAGTTCGCCGCCCGGGTCCGCGGGGACGGCCCCGAGCGCCTGATCGCGGGGCTGTGGCTCGACGGCCCGGAGCGTGGGCCGATCGACACGATGCTCGACGTCGACGTCAACACGTACCTCCCGGGCGACCTGATGGTCAAGGTCGACATCGCGAGCATGGCGTACTCTGTCGAGGCGCGGTCGCCGTTCCTCGACCACCGCCTGATGGAGTTCGCCGCCTCGCTCCCCGAGCGGCACAAGATGAGCGGCGGAGCCGGCAAGCTGCTGCTCAAGCGGGCGATGCGCGGGATCCTGCCCGACGACGTGCTCGACCGGCCCAAGATGGGCTTCGGCGTCCCGTTGGGGTCGTGGCTGCGCAACGAGCTGCGCGACCTCCCGGCCGAGCGGCTGCTCGATCCCCGGGCACTCGATCGTGGCTACTTCCGCCGCGAGGAGGTGGAGCGCACGATCGCCGACCACCAGTCCGGCGCGGTGGACCACTCCCACCGCCTCTGGGTGCTCCTCCAGCTCGAGGAGTGGCATCGAGAGGTCGTCGAGGTGCCCGCGCTCAGCGCCTCGGCGGCGTGAGCCCGGGCCCCGGGCGCGACGCGCCGGCCGCGGAACCCCCGGAGCCGGCCGAGGGCGACACGATCGCCTCCGGCACGGCCAGCGCCTTCGGGGCGCAGGTCGGCATCTACGCACTCGGATTCATCGGAAGCGTCCTGATCGCCCGCGCGCTGGGCGCGGAGGGGCGGGGCCGCTACTACCTCCCGGTGACCGCCGCGATGTTCGCGTCGGTCGTCTTCCACCTCACGCTCGCGTCGGCCAACACCTTCCTGTACGCCGAGCGCCGCTTCTCGCTGCGCGAGCTGGCCGGCAACGCGACCCTGCTCGCGGTACCGCTCGGCGTGGCCGGCGCGGCCGTCCTCGTCGGCGTCTACTCGCTCACGGCGGACTCGCTGTTTCCCGGTGTCCGGCTCGGCGACCTCCTGATCGCTGCGGCCGTCCTGCCCTTCCAGCTCCACCTGCTGTGGATGAACAACCTCTTCCAGCTCAGCCGGCGCGTCTCACGCTCGCAGGCCGCGCTCCTGGCCGGCGCGCTCGTGCAGACCGTCCTCATCGCGGTGCTGTACGCCTCAGGCGTGCTGGACGTTCGCCTCGTGCTGGTGCTCTACGCGGCCAGCCAGCTCGTGCCCTGGGCGCTCATGGTCTGGTGGGCGCGCGAGTTCGCCCCCATGCGGCCCTCGTTCGACCGCGACCGCCTGCGTGCCACGGTCGGCTTCGGGCTCAAGCTCCACATCGGTCTGGTTGCCTCCTTCCTGCTGCTGCGCGCCGACGTGTTCCTGGTCTCCTTCTTCCTGGGCACCCGCGAGGTCGGCATCTACTCCCTCGCCGTCCTGCTCGCTGAGCTCGTGGTGCTCCTGACCAACCCGCTGGTCATCGCGGCGCTGCCGTTCCAGGCCGACGCCGGGATCCAGGAGGCGGGGCGGCTGTCCTTCAAGGCCGCCCGCTTCAACCTGATCTTCGCGCTCGTGCTCGGGGCCGTCTTCGCCGCCACGCTCTGGCTCGCCATCCCCCTGCTCTACGGCCGCGAGTTCGCGGCCGCCTACTCCGCCCTGGTCGCGCTCCTGCCCGGGATCGCCGCGATGGCGGTCAGCCAGCCGCTCGGCAACTGGCTCACCCGGCAGGGCCGGCCGTGGGTGCTGACCGGGATGGGTGTCGGGGCGTTCCTGCTCAACCTGGCGCTCAACGTCGTGCTGCTGCCGAGCCTCGGCCTGGTGGGCGCGAGCATCGCCTCCTCCGTCGCCTACGCGGCCCTCACGACGGCGTTCGTGGCGTGGGGCCTGCGGATCACGGGCCTGGGGCTGCGCGACGTCCTGATACCGGGCGCCGAGGACCTCGCGACCGCCCGACGGATCGCGCTCCAGGCGGCGGCCCACCTGGCGAGCGTCAGGCCGAGAGGATCCGCGAGGCGAACTTGACGAGGTCGCCGCGCTCGACGGCGTCGGTGTTGCCGACGACGTTGGCGGCGAGCGCCCCCGCGATGTTCCCGAGCAGCGAGCCGATCTCCAGCGGCTCGCCGAGCCGGGCGCAGGCCGAGGCGAGCGCGAAGAAGGCGTCGCCCGCGCCCAGCGTGTCCTTGACGTGGAGCGTCAGCGCCGGCGCCCGCGAGAGCGAGTCCTGCCCGTCGATCGCCACCGAGCCGGCGGCGCCCAGGGTCAGCCAGGCGGCGCCCGCCGACAGGTGGGCGCGCAGCGCCGCCAGGAGGGGCTCGCGGGGGCCGTGGCGGTCGCTGAAGGCGAGGCTGAGCTCGCCCTCGTCGAGGCAGAACGTGTCCGCCCGCCGGTACTTCGTGATCAGGTTGTAGCCGAAGTTCGCGCTGTTGGTCTGGCAGTTCAGCGCGAGGTAGGGCGCCTCGTCCTGGAGGAGGTCCATGGTCTCCTGGTCGAGCAGCCCGTGGCCGTAGTCCGTGACGACGACCATGTCGTGGCCGGCCATCAGCTCCCGGAGGTTCGCGCGGAAGCGCCGCCGGGTCGCCGGGTCGATCTCCTCCGGCTCGTTGAAGTCGTTGACGGAGAAGACCTTGCTGAGCTCGGCGCGCAGCCGGTTCTCGGCCACGTAGCGGCGCTTGAGCACCGTGCGGGCGCCCGGGTCGGTCTCGAACGCCCGCACGATGGCCTCCGGGGTGCCGGCGGGCGGGACGGGGCCGGTCAGCTCGTCGCCCACCCCGGCGATGCCGGCGATCGAGACCTGCCGGCAGAACGTCGAGAGGTGGCGGGCGACGGCGTAGGACCCGCCCCACTGGCGGTCGCTGGCCAGGTGGCGCACCGAGGGGACCCGGTCCTTGCCGGTCACGCCCTGGACGGTGCAGGTCACGTACTCGTCGATGATCACGTCGCCGACCACGAGCACCTTCAGCTGCGACATCGCCTCGAGCGCCCGGTCGACCCCGTCGAGCCCGTGGTCGCGCGACAGGCGCTCCGCGAAGCCGCGGGCGTTGGACGGCAGGACGTCGAAGTGCTCCGTCAGCAGCTGCGTCGAGCTGTAGACCGGCCCGCCGAGGTAGCGGACCTGGCCGCCCCAGTGGCGGACGCGCTCCACCTCGCGGGCGACGGCGCGGGTCTCGTCCTCGGCGTCCTCGGCGTCCTCGAGCCCCTTGCAGTAGACGTCGGGCTGGATCGCGTCGATGACGCCGACCGCGGTTCCCTCGTCGGCGAGCATCACGAAGTCGACGCACTCGAGCGCGGCGAGCGTGCCCATGCGCAGCTCGTGGGTGAACACGGGCCGGCCGGGCCCCCCCTCGACGTACCGGTCGGCCGTGACGGAGACCAGCAGCCGGTCGCCGAGCGCGCGGGCCTGCTGGAGGTGGCTGACGTGCCCCGGGTGCACGAGGTCGAAGACGCCGTGGCAGTGCACGAGCCGCTGCCCGGCCTCCCGCAGCGAGGCCCGCAGGGCGGGGGCGTCGTCCGCCTTGACGTACTTGGGCCCGAGGGCCTCGGTGCTCGAGGGTGCGTGCATCGCTCAGCGGCTCAAACTCTCGAACCAGGTCTTCGTCGCGGTCTCGATGCTCTCCGGCGTCCAGACGGGCGCGTCGCGCCAGTCGTCGATGTGGGAGAGCATCCGGCGGACGCCCTCCTCGAAGTCCACCTGCGGAGACCAGCCGAGCAGCTCCCGGGCGCGCGTGATGTCGGCGTGCGTGCAGTCCGGCTCCCCCGGGCGCTTGGGGACGTGGGTGACCTCGCCGCCCAGCAGGCCGACGAGGCGGTTGACGCTCTGGGGCCGGCCGCTCGCCACGTTGATCACCGCGCCCGAGTGCGCGGACTCCGCGGCGAGGATCAGCGCCTCCACCACGTCGGAGACGTAGGTGAAGTCGCGGGTCTGCTCCCCGTCGCCGACCACCGTGAAGGGCTCGCCGTGGAGCTTCTGGGCGAGGAAGACGCCGAACACGGCGCCGTAGGCGCCGGTCGTGCGCGAGCGCGGGCCGTAGACGTTGAAGAAGCGCAGCGAGAGCGCCGGCAGGCCGTAGACCTGGTGGTAGTGGCGCACGAGCAGCTCGCCCTGGTACTTCGTCTCCGCGTACGGGAACCGGCAGTCGATCGGGTCGTCCTCCGTGGTCGGGTAGCGCTCCGGGATGCCGTAGCACGTCGACGAGGCGACGTAGACGAACCGCCCCGCACCGCCCGTGCGGGCCGCCTCGAGGACGTTGAACGTGCCGACCACGTTGGACTCGAAGTAGTCGCGAGGCCGCTCGATGGAGGGGACGATGTCCGCCATCCCCGCGAGGTGGAAGACCCAGTCGCCCGCCTCGACGATGCCGTCGAGGGGATCGCGCGAGAGATCGGCGCGCGTGAAGGCGATGCGGTCGCGGACCGCGGCGAGGTTGGACTCGCGCCCCGTCCGCAGGTCGTCGACGACGTGGACGTCGAGGCCGCGGTCGAGCAGGCCGTCCACCAGGTGGCTGCCGATGAAGCCGGCGCCGCCCGTGACCACCGCCTTCATCGGCGGGCCGGGGTCGCGCGGCGCACCGGTCCGACCGGCGCCTGGAGTCGCGCTGAAGCCATGAGCGGGCGAGGGTAGCAGCGGGTTCTCGGCGCATCGGCCCTCGCTATGGTGCCTTCCGGGCGCCCACCGGGGTGCGCCGCTTCCCACCATGGAACTTCCCGTCCCGACCTCCACCCCGTCGTCCGGCGGCGCGGGCACCGCCGCGCAGATCGAGGCCTACCGCGACCGGCTCGCGGCCATCGTCGCCGGCATCGACCTCGGCGCGGTCGAACGGGTGGTCGACCGCCTGCACGCGGTGTGGACGCGGGGCGCCCTGCTCGCGATCGCCGGCAACGGCGGCAGCGCGACCACGGCCTCCCACATGGCCACGGACCTCGTCCTCGCCACCCAGGTCCCCGGACGGGCGCGTTTCCGCACGGTGAGCCTCACCGACAACGTCGGACTCCTCACGGCCCTGGGCAACGATCGGGGCTACGAGTCCGTCTTCGCCGGCCAGCTCGAGTGCCTGTTGGGTCCGAGCGACGCGCTCCTGCTCATCTCCGCCAGCGGCAACTCGCCCAACGTGGTGGCGGCCGCCGAGGCCGCCGAGCGCCTCGGGGCGGCGACGATCGCGCTGGTGGGCTTCGGCGGCGGCCGGCTGGCCGAGCTCTGCGACGAGGTCGTCCACGTGCCCTCCGAGGCCGGCGAGTACGGCCCCGTCGAGGACGCCCACCTCATGCTCGAGCACATGATCACCGCCGCGGTGCGCGCGCGCATCGCGGCCGAAGCAGGGGAGGACGGATGAACGGGTCCGAGACGAGCCGGTCGAGGACCATCCTCGTGACGGGAGGCGCCGGGTACGTCGGCTCGGTCGCCGTGCCGAAGCTGCTCGCGGCCGGGCACCGGGTGAAGGTGCTCGACCTCTACCTCTACGGCGACGACGTCTTCCCGGAGGTCGCCGACCACCCCGGCCTCGTGCAGATCAAGGGGGACATGCGCTCGCGCGAGCTCCTCGACGAGGCGATGGACGGCTGCGACACCGTGCTCCACCTCGCCTGCATCTCCAACGACCCGAGCTTCGAGCTCGACCCCGCGCTCGGCCGCTCGATCAACTACGACGCGTTCTTCCCGCTGGTCGAGAGCGCGAAGGCGCACGGCGTGGACCGGTTCGTGTACGCCTCCTCGTCGAGCGTCTACGGCATCAAGGAGGAGCCCGACGTCACCGAGGACCTCCCGCTCGAGCCCCTCACGGACTACTCCAAGTACAAGGCCCTGTGCGAGGAGGTCCTGCTCGACGCGCGCGAGCCGGGCTTTCACGCCCTCGTGCTGCGACCGGCCACGGTCTGCGGCTACGGGCCGCGGCTGCGGCTGGACCTGACGGTCAACATCCTCACCAACCACGCCTTCCACAACCGCCGCATCACGGTGTTCGGCGGCTCCCAGCGGCGCCCGAACATCCACATCGACGACGTCTCGGAGCTCTACGTCCGCGCGATGGAGTGGCCCGACGAGGCGATCGACGGCAAGGTCTACAACGCGGGGTACGAGAACCACCGCGTCGACGAGATCGCCGAGATGGTGCGCGGCGTGGTGGGGGAGGACGTCGAGATCGTGACCTCGCCGACCGACGACCTGCGCTCGTACCACATCTCCTCCGCGCGGATCGAGCGCGAGCTCGGGTTCCGCCCGCGGCACACGATCGAGGACGCCATCCGCGACCTGCACGACGCCTTTGCGGCCGGGCGGGTGCCCGACGCGCTGTCGGACCCGCGCTACTACAACATCAAGACGATGCAGGGCTCGCCGATCGAGATGTCGGCGTCCTGAGCCAGCGCGCCGTGGGGGAGAGCACGCATACGCCGGCGACCGGCCGGACCGAGCTCGAGGCGGCGGCGGCTCGGATCCGGGGACGCCTGGTGGGGCTGTCGCACGCGACGGGCGCCCCGCACCTCGGGTCGTCGCTGTCGTGCGTCGACATCCTGGTGGCGCTCTACTGGCGCGTGCTGCGCATCGACCCCTCGCGGCCCGACGACGCCGGCCGCGACCGGTTCATCCTCAGCAAGGGCCACGCCGCCCCCGCCCTCTATGCCGCGCTGGCGCACCGGTCGTTCTTCGAGGAGTCGCTGCTCGACACCTACACCGAGCCGGGCGGGCGGCTCGCCGAGCACCCGAGCCCGCACTGCGTCCCGGGCGTCGAGGCGGCGACCGGGTCGCTCGGGCACGGCCTGCCGGTCGGCCTGGGAATGGCCCTCGCCGGCGAGATCGCCGGCCGCGACTACCGCGTGTTCTGCCTGATGAGCGACGGCGAGTGCAACGAGGGCTCGGTCTGGGAGGCCGCGATGATGGCCCCGGCCCGCGGCCTGGAGCGGGTGACCGCCATCGTCGACTTCAACGGCTGGCAGGCGACGGGGCGCAGCCGCGAGGTCCTCTCCCTCGACCCGCTGGCCGACAAGTTCGCCGCCTCGGGCTGGAGCACCTACACCCTCGACGGCCACGACATCGAGGCCATGGCCGACCGCCTGGGCCGCACCCCCGACGGCAGCGGCAAGCCCGTCGCCGTGATCGCCAACACCATCAAGGGCAAGGGCGTCTCCTTCATGGAGGACGACAACAACTGGCACTACCGGATCCCGAACGCCGAAGAGGTCGAGGCGGCGCATCGCGAGCTCGGGCTGGTGGCCGCATGAGGAACCGCTTCGCCGCCGAGCTGACCGCGATGGCCGACCGCGACGAGCGCGTGGTGCTGCTCTCCGGGGACATCGGCAACCGGCTCTTCGACGACTTCAAGGCGCGCCATCCCGACCGCTTCCTCAACTGCGGGGTGGCGGAGGCCAACATGATGGGGATGGCGGCCGGCCTGGCGATGTCGGGCCTGCGCCCCTTCGCGTACACGATCACCCCGTTCGTGACCACCCGCTGCCTCGAGCAGATCCGGGTGGACGTCTGCTACCACGACGTCCCGGTCACGATCGTCGGGGTCGGCGGCGGGCTCTCCTACGCCGGGCTCGGAGCGACCCACCACTCCTGCGAGGACATCGCGTTCCTGCGCGCGCTGCCGGGCATGACCGTGGTCTGCCCCGCCGACGCGCACGAGGTCGGCGGCGCGATGCGCGCCGCCCTGCGGCAGGACGGGCCGGTCTACCTCCGGCTGGGCAAGAAGGGCGAGCCGATGGTCCACGAGTCCGAGCCGGACTTCGAGCTGGGCCGGGCGCTCACGGTCCGCGGCGGCGACACGGTGACCGTGCTCGCCACCGGCAACGTGGTCCCGATGGCGGTCGAGGCGGCCGGCCTCCTCGAGGCGGCCGGGGTCTCCACGCGCGTGGTCTCCTTCCACACCGTCAAGCCGCTCGACGAGGGGATGCTCGCCGACGCGCTGTGGAGCTCGAGCGTCGTCGTGACCTTCGAGGAGCACAGCCTGATCGGCGGCTTCGGCGCCGCGGTCGCCGAGCGGCTCGCCGACCACGGCCCCGCGCCCGCGACCCTGGTGCGGATCGGGACGCGCGACGAGTTCCTGCACGAGTCGGGCGGGCAGCGCCACGCGCGCGAGCGCTACGGGCTCACCCCGGAGACGGTCGCCGCCCGGGCGCTCGAGGCCCTGCGCGCCGCGGAGTCGCGCGAGCCGCTGCGCTCCGCGGCCGGCTGAGCGGCGGGCCGCATGCAGGCCGCCGCCGGACGCCCGTCGCTGCTCGGCGTGGACTTCGACAACACGCTCGTGCGCTACGACGCGCTGTTCGCGCGGGCCGCGGTCGATCACGGGCTGCTGCCGGCGGGCTCGGCCTCCACCAAGGAGGAGGTCCGCGACCGGCTGCGGCGGGCCGGCCGGGAGGACGACTGGACGTGGCTGCAGGGCTGGGCCTACGGGCCCGGCATGGCCGACGCCGAGCCGTTCCCGGGCGCGCTCGGGTTCCTGCGGGCGTGCGCCAGGGCCGGCGTCGGCGTCGTGGTCATCAGCCACCGCACCCGCGCGCCCTACGCGGGCCCCGCCCACGACCTGCACGCGGCGGCCCGGGGGTGGCTCGAGGCGCACGCGGTCACCGGCGACGGCGGCCTCGCGCCCGGCGACGTGCACTTCGAGACGACGCGGGAGGCGAAGTTCGAGCGCATCGCGGCCCGCGGCTGCTCGCACTTCATCGACGACCTCCCCGAGTTCCTCTCGGACCCGGCCTTCCCGTCCGGTGTCCTGCCGATCGTGTTCGACCCGCACCGCTCGCCGGCGGCGGAGGCGACCGGCCTCCGGCGGATCGGCTCCTGGGAGGAGGCGGGGCGGCTCCTCGACGTTCCCGCGGCATGACGCCCGAGGGGCTGCAGGTGGCCGCCGAGCGCCTCGTCGCGGCGAGCGGGGCCGGAACCGGGCCGGTCACCCTCACCGCCCTCCCGGGCGGGGCGAACAACCGGGTCTATGCCGTGCAAGGGGCCGACCGGCCGGCGCTGCTGAAGGCGTACTTCCGCCACCCGCAGGACCCGCGCGACCGGCTGGGCGCGGAGTTCGGCTTCAGCCGCTTCGCATGGGACGCCGGCGTGCGCGCCCTGCCCGAGCCGCTCGGCAGCGACGCCGACGCCGGCCTGGGGCTCTACGAGCTCGTGGCGGGGACGCCGATCGGCCCGGGCGCGGTGGACCCGCCCGCCGTCGAGGCCGCGTCGGCGTTCGTCGCGGCGCTCGTCTCGGTCCAGGGCCGGCGCGAGGCCGAGCGGCTCCCCCCGGCGTCGGAGGCCTGCTTCACCCTCGAGGAGCACCTGGCGCGGGTGGACGCCCGCGTCGCGCGCCTGGCGGGGATCGAGCCGGCCGACGACCTCGACCGCGCCTGCCGGGCGTTCGTGGAGAGCGAGCTCGCCCCGGCCTGGGCGCGGCTGCGGGAGCGCACGTGCTCGGGCGCCGCCGCGGCGGGCCTGGCCCTCGACGCGCCGCTGCCGCCGGCCGAGCGCTGCCTGTCGCCGTCGGACTTCGGCTTCCACAACGCCCTGCGCGAGTCGGGCGGTGCCGTGCGGTTCCTCGACTTCGAGTACGCGGGCTGGGACGACCCGGCGAAGCTCGTCGCCGACTTCTTCTGCCAGGTCGCCGTGCCGGTGCCGCTCGAGCGGCTCGACGCGTTCGTCGAGCAGGGGCTCGCCGCGCTCCCCGGGGCCGCGGCGCGCAGCGCCCGCATCGCGCTCCTGCTGGACGTCTACCGGGTCAAGTGGTGCTGCATACTGCTCAACGACTTCGTCCCCGGAGGGCGCGAGCGCCGGCGCTTCGCACTCGGTGGGGACGGGTCCGGCGCGCGCCGGGCGGCCAAGCTGCAGGCGGCGGCCGCATCCCTCCTCACCGTGCAACGAAGCCTGGAGTAGCCGTGGCCCATCTCGACTTCATCTCCTCCGTCCACAAGCGCACCGTGCGCGACTACCTGGGGCGCGTGAACGCCTATCCGAAGGCGGAGGCCGCGACCGCGGCCAAGCGCTTCGACTACGACTACTGGGACGGCGACCGCCGGATCGGCTACGGCGGCTACCACTACGACGGGCGCTGGCGGGCGGTGGCCGACGCCCTGGTCGAGCACTACGGGCTCCAGCCGGGGCAGCGCGTGCTCGACGTCGGCTGCGGCAAGGGATTCCTGCTCTACGACCTCACCCAGGCCGTCCCGGGGCTCGAGGTCCGCGGCATCGACGTCTCGGCGTACGCGATCGAGCACGCCAAGGAGGAGGTCCGCGACCGCCTCGAGGTCGGCACGGCGGCCTCCCTGCCCTACGAGGACGACGCCTTCGACCTCGTGATCTCCATCAACACCCTCCACAACCTCTACTGCTACGACCTCGACAGCGCGCTGCGCGAGATCGGGCGGGTCGGCCGCGGCCGTGGCTACGTGGTGGTCGAGTCCTACCGCAACGAGGACGAGAAGGCCAACCTCCTCTACTGGCAGCTCACGTGCGAGGCGTTCTGCACGCCCGAGGAGTGGGCCTGGTGGTTCGACCGGTGCGGCTACACCGGCGACCACGCGTTCATCTACTTCGAGTAGGCGGCGTCCAGCACCCGGATATCGGGCACCGGGACGACGAAACGCCCGCCCCGGTCGAGGTACTCCTGGTGCTTGCCGACGATCGGGTCGGCGAAGCGCCAGGCGAGCACGACGACGTACTCCGGCGAGCGCTCGTAGAGCGCGTCGGGCGAGATGACGGGGATGTGGTGGCCCGGGCTGTAGAGCCCGTGGCGGCCGGCGTTGTCGTCGACGATGAAGTCGAGGAACTCGTCGAGGCCGAAGTGGTAGATGAGGGTGGTGACCGTGGCCGAGGAGCCGTAGCCGGCGATCGTCGCGCCCGCGTCCTTGGCTTCCTGCAGCAGCGCGCGGCTGCCGTCCTTGAGCGCCTGGACCCGGTCCGCGAAGGCGCGGAAGGTCTCGATCCGGTCCAGGCCGGCCGCGTCCTCCTCGGCGACCAGGGCGTCGACCGACGGGGCGATCGGGCGCGGGCCGCCCTTGCGCTGCGCGAAGCCGCGCAGCGACCCGCCCTTGGTCTCGATGCGCTGGATGTCGAACAGCTCGAGCCCGTGACGGTCGAGGAAGGCGCGCAGCGGCTTGACCGAGTGGTAGCTGAGGTGCTCGTGGTGGACGTAGTCGAAGATGACGTGCTCGACGAAGTCGAGCAGGTTCGAGACCTCGAAGACGAAGACACCGTCGGGCGCGAGCAGCTCGCGGATGCCGTCGGTGATGTCCCCCAGATGGTCCGAGTGCGCGTACGCGTTGTTCGCGGTGACGATCCGCGCCGGACCGTGGTCGCGCAGGAGGTCGCGGGCCACCTGGGAGTCGAAGAAGCGCGGCACGGTGGGGATCCCGGACTCGGTCGCCCGGCGGGCGATCTCGCGCGCCGGGTCGACGCCCAGCACCTCGAAGCCCGCCTCCTTGAGGAAGCGCAGCAGCGACCCGTCGTTGCTGCCGATGTCGATGGCCAGCGAGCCGGGCGGCGGGGCGAGGCGCTCCTGGATCTCGCCGGCGTAGCGGCGGAAGTGCTCGACGAGCCCCGGCGAAGTCGACGTCGTGTAGATGTAGTTCCCGAAGAGGACCTCGGGATCGAGCACGTCGAGCAGCTGGACATGGCCGCAGTTGCGGCAGAGGAAGAGGTCGAGCGGGTAGGCCGGCTGCTCGACGCCGAGCCGGTCCTCCGGCACGTACTCATCGGCAATCGCGGCCGGCTCGAGGGGCAGGATGAGCTCGCAGTCGGGGCTGTCGCAGAGGCGACAGGTGTCCCGGCGGACGACGGCGGCCTTCACGAACCCGCCTCGGCCGGCACCTTGCGGGCGAGAGACCCCTGGAAGAGCAACGAGAGCCCGCCGTCCACCGCGATCGTCTGGCCGGTCACGAACGATGCCTGGGGGCTGCAGAGGAACATCACCGCTCCGGCGATGTCGTCCGAGCTCGTCATGCGGCCGAGTGGCGTGGCGCGCGCGAACGCGTCGGACAGGTGGCTGTTCTCCCGGTAGAACTCCTTGGCCTCCTCCTTGAGGACCACCCCGGGCGCGACGGCGTTGACCCGCACGCCATCGGGTCCGAGCTTGACCGCGTAGTAGCGCGTCATCTGGTCGAGGGCGGCGTTGGCGACGTGGTAGCTGAGCGGCTGCTCCTCGGCGACGCGGGAGGCGGTGAGCGAGCTGATGAGCACGACGGAGGTTGCCGAGCCGGCCGGGCGGTCGGAGACCAGGCGCTCGATCGCCCGCTTGGTGGCTGTCAGGCTGACCTCGATCTCGCCCGCCCAGTCGTCGCCGCCGGAGCCCCGGTAGCGCTGGAAGAAGACGAGGTTGGAGACCGGACCGCCCTCGCCGACCGCGCCGAGCGCCCGCTCGAGGCTCTCGGCGTCGAGCAGGTCGACCGCGACGTGGCGGATCTCCGGCCGCTGGTCGGCCGGGTCGTCGGAGGGATTGCGCGAGAGGACCGAGACCTGATGGCCGGCGTCCGCGAAGGCGCGGGCCACCACCCGGCCGATGCCGCGGCTGCCGCCGAAGACGACGCTGTGCGGACCGGCCATCAGCCGCCCACCGCCTCGAGGTGCCGGCCGATGCGGGCGTCGAGCGCGCGCAGGTACTCCGCGCGGCCGGCCAGGTCCTCGTCCTCGGGGGCCCAGGGCGCGTTGACCACGTCCTCGGCCACGAACGGGCCGTTGGTCGTCTCGTGCACGACGAAGGCGTCGGAGCGCACGAGCACCGTGTGGAACCGCGGGACGTTGAG
>JAUJME010000044.1 GCA_030447005.1 Solirubrobacteraceae bacterium
GCGAGCAGCGCGCCGAAGCCGATCAAGCGTCTGCCTGCTGCGCGAGCTCGATCGCCACCCGGCTGAGCGCGATTCCTTCCGCAAGCAGCTCGTCAGGGTTACGACCGCCGTCGCGCACCAGCTCATAGCGCCGCCACACGTCGCCGGCGACCCACCATTCATTGCGCGCTTCGGCTTGGCGGGCCTCCGAGGTGAGCCGCTCGAGCACCCGGATTCGCTCGTCTTCAGTCACGCTGAAAGGGTAAGGCCACGGGCCCAGCCCCACGACTACGCCTTCAACGCCCCGGCGTGTCGGCCCTGGGATGGAAGTTGAGCATGACCGTGCGGCCGGCGAAGTCGGCGACCGAGAGCGGGTTCGAATCCTGCTCGGGGAGGGTGAAGGCGGGTGCGGGGGTGTTTGGCTCGAGCACGGGCCGGACGCTAGCGTCCGGCCATGGAGCCTGACGTCATCGTCCGGGGCGAGCGCGCGGCGCTCGGGCCGCTGCGCGCCGATCTCGCCGCGGAGTCCGCGCGTTGGTTGAACCAGCCGGAGGTCCGGCGCGGGCTGCTCCAGCGCGGGGTGGCGACCCCCGAGACGGAGGCCGCGTGGGTCGAGGAGGCCATGCGCGACGGCGCCCAGCGGCGCCCGGCCTCGGTGCACTTCACGGTCTACGACGTCGCCGACCTGGCGCCGGTCGGCTTGTGCGGACTCTTCGAGATCGACCACCTGATGGGCCGCGCCCGCCTCGGAATCCTCCTCGGGGAGCGCCGCGGGCAGGGCCTCGGGACGGACGCCGTGCGCCTGCTGATCCGCTGGGCGTTCGCCGATCTCGGCCTGCACAACGTGATGCTCGAGGCAATGGCGTGGAACGAGTCGGCGGTGCGCGCGTACGAGCGGGCCGGCTTCCGCGAGATCGGCCGCCGGCGCGGGTCGCTGATGTCCGAGGGCCGGCGCTACGACGAGGTGATCATGGACGCGATCGCCCCCGACGTCCTCACTTGAGCAGCCGCGAGAGCCGGCGGTCCTTGAGGATGCGCCCCTCCGTCTGGCAGTAGGGGCAGTACGTCATCACGTAGTCCTCGTAGAAGACGGCCTCCATCACCGTCTCGCACCGCGGGCACGGCTCGCCCTGGTGGCCGTGGATCCTCGCGACCTTCGCCTGCTTGTCGGGGAGCGGGAGCTTCCAGTTGGCCGCGTAGTGCTCGACGGCTCGGCCGAGCTCCCCGGCGATCGCGTCATGCAGGGCGGCGAGCTCGGGCTCGGAGAGGTCGTCGCCGCGCTTGAAGGGCGAGAGCTTCGCCGTGTGGAGGATGTCGTCGACCCACGTCCGGCCGATCCCCGCGATCACCCGCTGGTCGCGCAGCAGCGAGTGCAGCGGCCGCGGCTCGGCCAGCAGCGCGCCGAGCCGGGCGGCGTCCGGCGGGTCCGGCCACGCCTCGGGGCCCAGCGTGGCCAGCGACTCCTCGGCCTCGAGACCCTCCCGGGTGAGGACCTTCACCCACGCCGACTGGCGCGTGCCGAACTCCCGCAGCCGCAGCTCGCGCTCCCCGGGGAGCCGCAGCAGCAGCCGCGACGCCCTGTCGCGCAGCGACGCCCGCTTGTCGAAGAGCTGGAGCCGGCCGGCGGACATCAGGTGGATGAGCACCGTCAGCGGGCCGCGCTCGCCCGCCGTCACGTCGACGAGCAGGAGCTTGCCGCGCCGGCGGACCGCGTCGATCGTCGCGCCCTCGAGCGCCGAGAGCGGCGGATCGAACGTCTTGAGCGCGTTGATCCCCGGCGCCATCGCCGACTCGACCGTCTCGCCGCGCAGTGCCTCGTCGAGCAGGCGGGCGGTGACCTCGACCTCGGGCAGCTCCGGCATGGCGGAGAGACACTAGCCTGGTGTGCTCGAGCGCCTCGCCGTCCGGCTCGACCGGCAGGGTGCGTCGCTTGGCTGAGGTCATCGCGCACCGGGGCGCATCGGGGGACGCGCCGGAGAACACCCTCGCCGCGTTCGACCTCGCGCTCGAGCAGGGCGCCGATGCGCTCGAGCTCGACGTCCGGCCGACCGCCGACGGCGCGCTCGTGACGGTCCACGACCCGACGTTGCTGCGGACGCTGGGCGACGAGCGGGCGGTCGAGGAGGTGACGTGCGAGGAGCTCGAGCAGCTCGACCATCCCGCGGGCCCGGCGACGCTCGACGCCGTGCTCGAGCGCTACTCCTCGAGCACCCGCTACGTCGTCGACCTCAAGGATCCGCGCCCCGCCTGGGAGAGCCGCGTCGTCGAGGCGATCGAGCGCCACGGCGTCGGGGACCGCGTGGTGGTGCAGTCGTTCGACCGGGACGCCCTCGTCCGCCTGCACGCGGCCGCCCCCGACCTCGCCTACACGTCCCTCTACCGCCGCGCCGAGTCCGCCGACATCGACATCGACGCCGTCCCGCCGTTCACCGCCGCGATCGGGCCGTGGCACGTCCGCGTGGATGCCGACCTCGTCGACCGCGCCCACGCGCGGGGGCTGGCCGTGCACCCGTGGACGGTCGACGAGCCGGCCGAGGCGGAGCGCCTCCTGGCGCTCGGGGTGAGCGGCCTCATCACGAACCGGCCCGACGTGGTCCGGGCAGTGACGCGCTAGCGGCGGACGGCGACCCGGACGCGCATGCGCAGCTTGCCCTCGCGGTCGTCGCGGACGACGACCGTGACGACGCGCGACCGCGCCCGCCGGTAGCGGTGCGTCGCCAGGACGGAGAAGTCGCGCCCGCGGCGGACGACGGTCCCCCGCGAGCGCGAGCCGTCGCCCCACGCGACGGTCGCGGTGTGGTCGCCCGCTTCGGCGAGCGGGTTGCCGTCGCGGAAGCGGCCGATCTCCACGCGGCGCCGCTGGCCGGTCGTGAACGCCGGCCGCGGGTGGGCTCGCGCGGTCAGCGGCGCGTTGGGGATCTCGATCGTGCGCCGCAGGACGAGCTGCTCACCCGTCCGGCGGTCGGTCGCGGTGCCGACGAGCTGGTAGGTCCCGGCCCGCCGGTAGGTGTGCATCCCGCCCACGAACCACAGCGGGTCCTCCTCGCGGAACGGCGTGTCCGCGACGGTCCCGTCGCCGAAGCCGGTGCGCACCGCGAAGTCCTGCTTCGTGCGGTTGGGCGGCGGGCAGGGCCGGGGCTGCCCCACGACGACGAACTGCTCCGTCCCCTCGGGGCGCGGCTGGGCCAGGGTCGCGAGCGGGCACACCGGCGCCTGCGACCGGGCGTCGCCCACCGGCAGCAGGAGCGCCGCGGCGGCCAGCGTGAGGGCGGCTCCGCGCACGAGCCGGAACCTTACGGGCCGCGCGGGCGGCGGCCGGGCGCCCGTGGGCGCCCGGCTCACCTCCTGCGTCCTAGAAGGAGACCGTTGCGTCGTTGGAGCAGGTGGTGGTCCCCGCCTCGCACACCTTGTAGGTGAACGTGCCGCTGACCTTGCCGATGCTGTCCGTGTAGGCGCCGTCGTTCTCGGTCGTCGTGAGCTTTGCGCCGTTGCGGTAGACGTCGACGGAGGTGCTGGTCGCACCGCTCCACGAGAGCGATGCCTTGGCGACGCCCTTGACCTTCGAGCCGCTGGCCGTAAGCGAGATCGGAGAGCTGGGAGCCGGTGCAGGGGCCGGCTCGGTCGCCCCCGGATCGACGAACAGCAGGTGGTTGTTCGTGGTCAGCGAGCTGGTGACGATGCCCTTGGTGGTGGCCTCGCCCAGGAAGCTCGCCACCTGCGCCGGCGTGGCCGACGGCGTGCCCTCGAGGTAGAGGGCGGCGGCGCCCGCGGTGTGCGGCGCGGCCATCGACGTGCCGCTCATCGTGGAGGTGGCGGTGTCGCTCGAGTAGTAGGCGGAGGTGATGCTCGCGCCCGGCGCGAACCAGTCGACGCACCCGCCCCAGTTCGACCACGACGGCTTGGCGTCGGCGTTGGTGGTGGCGCCGATCGTCAGCCCCTCGGCGACGCGCGCCGGGGAGCCGAGGCACGCGTCCAGGCCGTCGTTGCCGGCCGCCAGCGAGTAGCTGATGCCGCTCGCGATCGAGTTCTTCACCGCGGTGTCGAGCGAGCTGCTCGCGCCGCCGCCGAGGCTCATGTTCGCCACGGCGGGCTTGACCGCGTTCTTGGTCACCCAGTCGACGCCGGCGATCACGCCGGAGATGGTCCCCGAGCCGGTGCAGTCGAGGACGCGGACCGGCACGAGGGCGACCGACTTGGCCACGCCGTAGGTCGTGCCGCCGACCGTGCCGGCGACGTGGGTGCCGTGGCCGTTGCAGTCGCTGGTGCCGCGCCCGTCGGCGATGGCCGTGTAGCCGCTGCGCACGCGCCCGCCGAAGTCCGTGTGGGTCGCCCGGATGCCCGTGTCGACGACGTAGCCGGTGACGCCGGCGCCCGTGGGCGAGTAGGCGTAGCTGCCGTCGAGCGGCAGCGGGCGCTGGTCGAGGCGGTCGAGGCCCCAGGTCGCGTTCGACTGGGTCGCGCTGGCGCGGACCTCGCCGTCGCGCTCGACGTACGCGACCCGCGGATCGGAGCGCAGGGCGGCCAGCCGGCCCTCCGGGATGCGCGCCGCATAGCCGTTCAGGGCCCGCTCGTAGACGTGCTTGAGGGCCGCGCCGTGACGGTCGCGGTGCTCGCGGGCGACCTGCGCCGCGTCGGCCCCGCGCTCGAGGACGACGATGTACTGGTCGGTCGGCGGCCCCGCGGCGGCGGCGGTCGACGGGACGGCCACCAGCGCGGCGGCGATGGCGAGGAGCACGGCGAATCGGGGCATTCAGAGACTCTCCTGGGGGAGGAACGCGGCTGGGGGACCGGCAGAGCCCAAGGTAGCCCGCATATCCGCCCAGGGAAGTCGGAAAAAGGGCGCCGTCAGGGGTCGAACCCGGCCACTCGAGGGTGGTTTGGAAACCGGGCTTCGGCACGGCGCCGGGCCCGCCGCGGCCGCAGAGCGGACGTAGACCTTCCGCACCGGCTCGATCACCGTCGGCGGCTACCAGGTGCTCCAGGAGCAGGCGCTCGGCGGGCTGCCCAAGCCGGCGCGCGACGGGTTCATCACCCGATGAAGGTCGACGTGGTCGACCGCAGGGCTTCCCGGTGGCGGCCGGCGAGACGGTCGAGCTCGCCTCCGTCTGCGACGCCGAGCGCCCGCACACGCGGTGATGGACCCCATGGCGATGGCGCAGCGCATCGTTGTCCGGTAGAAGCCGGGCCGTGCTGCCCTGGATCGCCGAGTCCGCCGCCGAGATCGCCCGCCGTGCGGAGCGCGAGCTCGAGGCGCTCGTCGCCATCTCCTCGCCGTCGGGGGACCGGCAGGGGGCGGAGGAGTGCGTGTCGGTCTGCGCGATGCTCGCCCCCGACGACGCGGTCACGGAGCGGATCCCGTGCTCCTCGCCCGACCACGCGCCGGACCTGGTCGCGCGGCTGAGCGGGACGGGTACGCGGCGGATCCTGCTGCTCGGCCACGTCGACACGGTCATCGCCCACGGCGAGCACCGGCCGCTCGAGCGCGACGGCGACAGGCTCGTCGGCTCGGGCTCGGTCGACATGAAGGGCGGCGTGGTGCTCGCGCTCGGCGTGCTGCGCGCGCTTGCGCGGCGGCGGACGGACTTCGCCGAGGCGACGCTGCTGCTCGTGTGCGACGAGGAGTGGCGCACGGCGCCGTTCGCCCACGCCGACCGCTTCGCGGGCTGGGACGCCTGCCTCTGCTTCGAGGCGGGCGAGCGCACTCCGGACGGCGCGGAGGGCATCGTCGTGCGCCGCAAGGCGGCGGGCACGGTGCGGATCACCGCGCGCGGGCGCGCCGCGCACTCCGGCTCGGCGCCCGACCGCGGGCGCAACGCGCTGCTCGCGCTCGCCGCCGCGTCCCAGGCGATCGCCGCGCGCCACGACCCGGAGGGGCCGTCGCACCTCACCGCCGTGCCGACCGTCCTGCGCTCGGGCGAGGCGTTCAACGTCGTGCCCGACGCGGGGACGCTGCACTGCGACGTCCGCGCCGACGACCTCGACGCCATCCGCGACGTCGTCCACGCCGTCCCGGGCGAGGTCGGCGGCGCGGCGCTGACCACGGAGATGGTCCGCCTGTGGCCGGGGATGGACGCCACGGCCACCACCGGCGAGCTCATCGGGCGGGCGACCGCCGCCCTCGGCCGCCCGGTCGCCGGCGTCCCACGCGGCGGCGCCAGCGACGCGAGCCACTTCGCCGCCGCGATCCCCGTGACGGTCGACGGCCTGGGCCCGCGCGGCGGCCTCGCCCACAACCCCGGCGAGTTCGTCCTCGCCGAGGCGCTGCGCTCGCGCGCGGAGGTCGCTCTCGCGGTGACCGACGCGGCGCTTTCGTCAAGATTTCTTGACAAAGGGCGTGCGTCAGGCTAGCTTGACGCCATGAGCGATGCCACACGCCTGGCCGCCGAGCTCTCGAGCCGGGATCCCACGACCGGCCTCCGCGCCATCGCCTCCCTGCGTGCGCTGCTGCACTCGCTCGAGCGCCTCCAGGTCGACAACGCCCGTGAGGAGGGATGGTCGTGGCAGGAGATCGCCGACGCGCTCGGCGTCAGCAAGCAGGCCGTGCACGAGAAGCACGCCCCTGCCCGGCGCCGGCTCAGGGGCACCGGACGGTGAGGTCGGCGCTGCGACAGCGGGCCGACCCTCGCTCCATCGCGGGCGCCGCCCCCTTCCTCGACGCGGCGGCCGGCGCGAGCCGGCGCATCGGCCACCACTACATCGGCACGGAGCACCTGCTGCTGGCGCTCGCCGAGGACGACGGAAGCCCGGTGGCCGAGCTGCTCGCGCGCCGCGGCCTGCCGGCGGATCGCATCCGGGCGGAGATCCTCTTCCTCGTCGGGCCGTGCGACACCCCGCCCGCACCGCTCGACCCGGAAGCCCTCGCGACGCTCGGCATCGACCTCGAGGAGATCCGCCGGCGCGCCGAGGACGCGTACGGTCCCCACGCGCTCGAGCGAGGCTGGGCCGCGTCCGCGCCGCTGGCGCCGCGCCTGCGAAGCGCCTTCGCCGTGGCGGCCGCGCAGGCCGGCGCTGCTCCGCTGAGCGCGGGCCATCTCCTGCGGGCGATCGCCTCCATCGACTGCGTCGCCGCCCGGATCCTCGCCCGCAACGGCGTGTCGGCGGCCGACGTGGGCGCCGGTTAGCCCGCCGGGACGTCGACCGCCGCCATGGCGATCGACTCGAGCTCGCGCGGGCGCAGGAGCGCGAGCAGGCTGCCCGCCCCGCGCTCGATCCGCAGGGCGGCGACGCCGCCCTTCTTGAACTCGACCCGCCCGCTCCCGAGGTCGGAGACGATCTGGGAGAAGTCCGGCTCGTGGCCGACGACGAGGACGCGCGCGTCGGCGTCGTCGTGGCCGAGCAGCAGCTCGAGCGCGGCGTCGCGGTCGAAGCCCGAGGCGATGCCGGCGACCTCCTCGGGCTCGACGTTGAGCGCGCGGCAGGCGAGCAGCGCCGTGTCCCGCGCGCGCACCTTCGGGCTCGTGTAGCAGGCGGCGAACTCGAGGCCGAGCCGGGCGAGCGCGGCGCCCGCGGCGAGCGCCTGGCGCTCCCCCCGCGCGGTCAGCTCGCGCTCGCCGTCGGACGGCTTTGAGTCGTGGGGGACCGCCTCGCCGTGGCGGAGAAGCCAGAGCTGCTGTGCCATGTCCGGAATCTAACGGGCCGGGTAGGAAACGATCCATGCGCTCTCGCCCGCTCACCGTCCTGCTCGTCGCCGCCGCCCTGCCGCTCGGCACCGGCGCCGCCGGTGCGGTCGCCGACCCCGGCGCCAAGAAGCCGAAGAAGGGCAAGGAGGGCTTCACCTACGCGCTGCCGGGCGAGCGGGTCTTCCCCGAGGGCATCGCGGTCGACCGGAGCAACAAGCGCTTCTACGTCTCCTCCACGACGGACGGCACGATCTTCCGCGGCGCGGCCAAGGGGCGCGCCGCCGAGCCGTTCCTCGCCGGCGGCGCCGACGGGCGGACCACAGCGGTCGGCGTGAAGGTCGACCGCGAGGGGCGGCTCTTCGTCGCGGGCGGCGCGACCGGCTCGGTGTTCGTCTACGACACCGCGAGGCGCGCGCTCATCCGGCGCTTCGACACCGGCCCGGGCGGCTTCCTCAACGACGTCGCCATCGCCCCCGACGGCACCGCCTACGTCACCGACTCCCAGCGCCCGGCGATCTACCGCATCCCCGAGGCCGAGGTCGAGGCGGGCCGCGGCGACACCGTCGCGCTGGCGCCGTTCCTCACCTATCCCGACTTCGGGCCGGGCTTCAACGCCAACGGCATCGTCGCGGTCGACGCGCGGACCCTCGTCTACGTCCACTCCACGCTCGGCCGGCTCTACCGCGTCGACGTGCCGTCGCGCACCGTCCAGGCGATCGACCTCGGCGGCGCCGCGGTGACCAACGGCGACGGCCTCGTCCTCAAGGGTCACCGGCTCTACGTGGTGCGCAACGCGCAGGAGCTGATCACCGAGATCAAGCTCGCCGGCGACGAGCGCTCGGGCCGCGTCGTGTCGGAGACGACGAGCTCGCTGTTCGCCTACCCGACGACGGCCGCGCTGGCCAAGGGGCGCCTGCTGGTCGTCAACTCCCAGTTCGACCGGCGGCGCACGGGCGAGGCGCCCGAGCCGTTCACGGTCGCCTCGGTCAAGAAGCCGTAGGCGGCAATCAGTCGCGCAGAGCGGCGAGGCGCGCGAAGCCGAGCCGCCCGGCGTGGCCGCCGACGTGCTCGCCCCAGAAGAAGCGCGCCTCGGCGGCCTGGCCGGCGGTCCCGCGCGCGGGGTCGTAGGGCGGGGCGTCGTCGACGCGCGCCGCGGTGATCGGGAGCCAGACGCAGCCGTCGTCGTAGCGGGCGGCGGAGACCGGCAGGAGCTTGAGGTACTCGCCGAAGCGCCGCAGGCGGACGATGGCGAGGTCGGACTCCCCGCCCCCGTCGAGCGGGAAGGAGCCCTCGATGCGGCCGAGCACGGCGCCGTCGGCGTCGAGGACGGACATGCCGCGGTGCAACAGTCGGGGCCGCATCACCCCACTCAACGGCGCGGGCGGCGCCGAACCGTCACCCGTAGGCGCGGATCGGCGGGCCGGTGAAGACCGTCCCGTCCGGCGCGGTCCAGCGCACGCGGTAGCGCCGGCCCTTGCTCGAGCGGATCTTGAACGCGAAGAAGCCGCGCGAGTTCGTCTCGATCGTGCCGAGGTCGCGGTAGCGCTTCGCGCCGCGGTTGCGGTACTGCATCACCACGGTGGTGCGGGTGCCGCGCGCGGGGCGGACGAGCCCCCAGCCGACGTGCGAGCGGCCGTAGTCGGTGACCACGAGGGGTGTGCGGAAGCCGTCGTAGGCCGGCTTCGGCCGCCCGTCGAAGCGCCGCAGCCCGGACTCGAAGCCGCCGTAGCGCTCGCCGCCGGCCTTCGGGTCGTCGTCGCTCATCAGGTACTGGGAGAACGCCCGCACGCGCTTGTTGAGGTAGGCCAGGCGCTCGGACATCGCGTTGTACTCGGCCTGCTGGGTGAGCGAGACCGCGAGCGGGTCGGGAGCGCTCTGGGTGCCGAACTCGGTCAGGTAGATGCCGAGCCCGCGCTGGACGGCGCCGGCGCGCCCCGCGCGGTCGAGCGCCCGCACGAGCCGCCCGATGCCGCTCATCGTCACGTCGTCGCGGTCGGGCTCGACGAACATCGGGCCGGAGGAGCGGCTGTAGGGATGGTGGGCGTAGCCCTCGGTGTCGAGCCGCCCGCAGCGCGAGGACTTGCGGTAGGAGCGCGAGAGGCAGAGCGTGCCCCGCAGGAACGCCAGCGGCGCGACGATCCGCGTGTTGCCCCGCGGGGAGGTCTCGCCGAGCAGGATCGTGTCGCCGCCGTTGCCCGACGCCTGGAGCCCCCTGCGCGCGCCCTGGTAGAGCCTGCGGTAGATGGCGGGGGACGCCGGGCGGCCGCGGCGGAACTGCGGCTTGAGGAACTGCGGCTGGTTGGGCTCGTTCCAGATCGACCAGATCGCCACCTGCTCGCCGTAGCGGCGCCCCGCGGCGGTGGCGAACGCCTCGAACTCCTTGGCGCTCGGGTCGGTCAGGTTGTCGCGCTTGCGGCGGGTGGCCCAGCGCGGCGCGGGGCCGGTCAGCGTCACGTAGACCTCGATCCCGCGCGCGCGGGCGGCCTGCATGAGGTTGTCGTAGCGG
>JAUJME010000045.1 GCA_030447005.1 Solirubrobacteraceae bacterium
GCGTGACGCCGAGCACCGTCTCGATGTGGTCGAGCATCTCGAGCGGCTCCATGCCCGGCCGGTCGTACTTGTTGACGAAGGTCAGCAGCGGGATGCCGCGCGCACGCGCGACCTCGAAGAGCCGCAGCGTCTGCGGCTCGACGCCCTTGGCGGCGTCGAGGAGCATCACCGCGCAGTCGGCCGCCGCGAGCACCCGCAGGGTGTCCTCGGAGAAGTCGCGGTGGCCGGGGGTGTCGAGCAGGTTGAAGACCGCGCCGCCGTGCTCGAAGCGCAGGACGGTCGAGGTCACCGAGATCCCGCGGCGGCGCTCGATCTCCATCCAGTCCGACGTCGTCGAGCGCCGGCCCTTGCGGTTGTGGACGGAACCCGCCTCCTGCACCGCGCCCCCGTAGAGCAGCAGCTTCTCGGTCAGCGTGGTCTTGCCCGCGTCGGGGTGCGAGATGATCGCGAAGGTGCGGCGGCGCGCCGCCTCCGCGGCGACGCGCCCGCCGCCGTCGGAGGAGGACATGCCCTCGAATCTAGAAGCCGCCGCGCGGATTCACGGCAGCCCCGCGTGCGGGACGTCGACCGTGGTGGTGAGCAGGACCGCCTCACGGGCGGCCGCGCGGTTGTGCTCGAGGAAGTCCGGCGCCGCGCACATGAGCAGCGTTCGGCCGTCCTCGCCGCCCAGCATGCAGGCGAAGATGCCGAGACCCTCCGGGGCCCGGACCTCGTCGACGATCTCGCCGCCGGGGGCGATCCGCCCGCAGCGGCCGCCGACCGCGTCCGCCGACCAGATGTGCCCCTCGGCGTCCAGGGCGCAGCCGTCCGGGGCGAAGCCGCCGGCCGCGATCATCTCGGCGAGCGGTCCGAGCGGAACCTCCGGGCTGATCTGCCCCCACACGCGGCGGTCGGTCAGCGAGCCGTCGGGCGCGATGGTGAACGCCGTGTAGCGCCCGCCGATCGTCTCGCCGACCACGAGCGTCGAGCCGTCCGGGGTGATGACCATCCCGTTCGGGAACCGGAGGTCCTCCGCCGCCACGGATGCCGTCCCGTCGGGCGCGACGTGCACGAGCGTGGTGGGCCGCGGGTCCTCCCCCGCCATCAGGTCGAAGCCGAAGTTGCCGGCGTACGCGTTGCCCCGCGGGTCGACGACGAGGTCGTTGACGTGGCCGGCCGTGAGCGCCGTCAGGTCGGCGTACTCCGTGACCTCGCCGTCGGGGGTGCGCCGCCACATCCGCCGGTCCTTCATCGAGTTGATCAGGAGCGACCCGTCGGGGAGCCAGCCGAGGCCGGACGGCTGGCCCTCCACCTGGACCACCTCCTCCTCGCGCCCGTCGGCCTCGATCGTGAAGACGGCCCGGCGGTAGAAGTCCGAGACCCACCAGCGGCCGTCACGCCACCGCGGGCCCTCGAAGAAGCCCCCGCCCTCGACCAGCGTGTCGAGCGTCCGATCGGCCATCACGCATCCTCGTGTTCTTCATCGTCCTCGGGGTCGGTCGCCTCCGGGTCGCCGAACTGGAACTCGCCCGGGTTGTGGGGTGCCTCGTGCTCGTGTTCGCCGAACTCCGGCTCGCCGGGGTTGTGGTCGGGCTCGCGCTCCATGGTGCTCCTCCTCGTCGCGGACAGCGGTCGTGCAGGTCTCTTACCCGCGCGTCGCCAATTCCTCGAGGCGCTCGATCGTCGCCTCGATGTCGTCGAACGTCGTGCGCGGGTTGATGGTGCAGAGCCGGATGGCGGTCCGCCCGTCGAGGATCGTGGAGCTCGGCGCCGCGAAGCCGTCGGCGACCGCCGCCGCGACGATGGCGTCGTTGAGCGCGTCGGCCCCCTCGCGGCGGAAGCAGACGATTCCCAGCTGCGCGGGCGAGACGATCTCCCACCCGGCACGCGCCTTCAGGACCCGCTCGGCGTGCTCGGCGAGCGCGATCCCGTGCGCGACCGCGGCGCGGAAGGCGTCGAGCCCGAACACCCGGAGCGAGAGCCACAGCTTGAGCGCGCGGGAGCCGCGGCTGAGCTGGAGCCCGCGGTTGCGGAGGTCGACGCCGCCGCCGGACACGTCGCGCAGGTACGCCGCGCCGTCGAGCGAGAACGCCCGCTCGAGGAGTCCGGGATGGCGGACGAGCACGCACCCGGCCTCATACGGCTGGAAGAGCCACTTGTGCGGGTCGAGGACCAGCGAGTCGGCGCGCTCGATGCCGGCCAGCAGCGCGCGGCCGGCCTGCGTCAGCCGCGCCGGACCCCCGTAGGCGGCGTCGACGTGGAGCCAGAGCCCCTCCTCGGCGGCCAGCCCGGCCAGGTCCGCCAGCGGATCCACGCTCCCGGTGCTCGTCGAGCCGGCGGTCGCGACGACCGCGAACGGCCGCAGGCCGGCGGCGCGGTCGGCCGCGGCGCCCGACGCGACGGCGGCGGCGGCCAGCCGCCCGCCATCGTCGCCGGGAAGGATGCGCAGGTGGGCCGGCTCGAACCCGAGGACCTTCCAGGCGCGCGCGACCGAGGCGTGGGCGTGCACCGACGCGTAGGCGGTCGCCCCCGCCCGCGCGGTCCCGAGCCGGTCGTCGGCGGCCGCCGCCAGCGCGGTGAGCGTCCCGACCGAGCCGCCGCTGACCATGATGCCCTCCGCCTCCGCCGGCATCCCCATCCACTCCGCCAGCCAGCCGACCACCGCGAGCTCCACCGCGGTCGGGCCCGACCCGCCCGCCCAGCTGCCGGCGAACGCGTTGACCCCGGCCGCGGCGAAGTCGGCGATCGCGGAGACCGGGTTGCTCGGACTGCCCACGCGCGCGAAGAAGCGGGGATGCGTCCCGAGCTGGCCGTGCGGGAGGACCACGTCGAAGAGCGCGTCGAGCGCGGCGACCGGATCGGAGGGCTCGTCGGGGCACCCGCCGACGGCGCTGGCCAGCTCCTCGGGGTCGCCCGTGCGGATCGGGGGGAGCCCGTCGAGCCGCTGGGCGTGCTCGACGAGCCGGTCGACCGCGCGATAGCCGAGGCGCCGGAGCTCCTCGGGGGCGAGGGTCAGCGGGTCGGCGTCCACCGGCCGCAGCATGGCACCCCCGGCCGCCGGGCGGCGGCGGGTTACGGTCTGCGCGTGCGCCTGCGCCAGGTGGTCCTCGCCGCCCGCGAGCCGGAGCCGGTCGTGGCCGCGCTGCGCGCCGAGCTCGGCGCGGGCGACCCCTACGCCGATCCCGGCGTGGCGACGTTCGGCCTCCGCAACGCGGTGATGGCGCTGGGCGACACCTTCGTCGAGGTCGTCTCGCCGGTCGTCGCGGACTCGCCCGCCGGCCGCTGGCTCGACCGCCGCGACGCGCAGAGCGGCGGCTACATGCTCATGTTCCAGGTCGACGAACCCGCCGAGGCGACTCGCGCGCGGGCGGCGCGCCTCGGCGTGCGGGTCGCGTGGCGGATCGACCTGCCCGACATCTCCGGTACGCACCTGCATCCGAAGGACACGGGCGGGACGCTGATCTCGATCGACCGCGCCGACCCGCCGGCAAGCTGGCGATGGGCGGGGCCCGCGTGGACCGGAACCGCCCCGGCACGCCGCGGCGCGGGGGGCCTCCTGCGGGCGACGGTCGCCACACCCGAGCCCGAGCGCGCGGCGGCGCGATGGGCGGAGCTCCTCGGCACGACGCCGGCGGCCGTGCCGGTCGAGTGGACGGCCGGAGACGACGCGATCCGGGCGGTCGACGTGCGGGTCGCGCCGAAGCTCGCGCGCGGCGCCGCGATCGAGATCGCGGGCGTGTCCTTCCGACGGTCCTAGCCGCCCGGTGCGGGGTACTCCTCCCCCATGCGCACCGAATTCCCACCCAGCCCGACGCCCCCTTCGCCCGGTCCCGATCCGGCGCCGCCCGCGCCGACGCCGGACCCGAGCCCGCTGCCGCCGAGCCCCAACCCGCGGCCGATCTAGCCGCTCCCCCGCCTACGGCGGGAAGCTGCCCTCGCCGCCCGGCCCGGGCGTGCGCCCGCCGCCGACGCCCATGTTCGACGGCCACTTCGCGTTCTCGACGCGGCCGACCGGCAACGTCGCGGCGGCGCCGTTGACGTTGCCCGCGCGGTCGCGCAGCGCCGCCGGGCGCAGGACGACCGCGGCGCCGTCGCGGACGCGGCGGCGGACGGTGACCGCCCAGCCGCCGTTGCGGGCGCTCCAGCGCGCGACGTGGCGGCGCTTGCCGATCCGCAGGATCGCCCGGCCGCCCTCGGGCGTGATCGGGCGATACAGGATCGAGCGGGCCGGGTCCGGCGCCGGATTCTGGGCGCGGACGATCAGCCGGGTGCGCTTGCGCCGCAGCGGCCGGGCGACGACGCCGAGCGGGCGCAGGCCGTCGGAGGGGACGATCCGGAAGGGCGCCGTGGGCAGGTCGTAGCGGGCCGAGGCGATGCGGATGCGGTGCACGCCGAGCGCGAGCCGCGGCGGGATGTCGTAGCGCGCCGCGTACTGGCCCTCGGCGACCTCGCGCCAGGCGAGCGCGAGGCGCAGGTCGGAGTCGACGGGCAGCCAGGTCGAGCCGAGGCGCCGCTCGAGGACGACATGCGGCTTGTCGGCCGGGCGGTCGACGCCGCCCTTGGCGCCCGTCCAGCGGACCTCGACCGTCTCCATCCGCCGCACCTCGCCGGGGAGCGTGCCGACCAGCCGCCCGGCGACCCCGCCGTCACCCACCGCGGGCGCCACGCGCGCGGCGGAACCGAGCTCCGCGGGCTTGGACGGCGCGGGCGCGGGCCCGCCGGTGGCCAGCGCACGCGCCAGGTCGACGAAGGTGCTGCGCGCCAGCAGCGACGTCCACGTGCCGAAGACGGTGTGCCCGCCCTCGTAGTGCTGCATCTCGTACTCCTCGGGCGTCGTGAGGTAGCCGAGGTAGTCGTTGGCCAGCCCGACCACCACGACGTCGCGCACGCCGGCCGGCAGCACCGGGGCGACCGCCGCCTCGAAGCGCCGCGCCATCTCGACGCTCGGCTCGCCGGGCGCCGCGAGCAGCAGCCGGTCGCCGACGCGGATCGCCTGGAACTCGGAGTTCTTCTCGTGGACGATCCGGTCGGTCGGGACGGGGACGATGAGCTTGCGGCCGTGGACCGGGTCGCCGGTGCCGGCGGGCCGGCGGCGGCCCTCGGTCGACGCCGGCTCGTGGAAGATCGAGGCGCCGTCCTCCGAGCCGCCGAAGAAGGAGGCGCCGAAGAACGGCGTGTCGCTGATCCGCTTGCCGCCCTCGACCTCCTGGCCGCAGTAGCAGGCGCGCGTCCAGCGGACGTCGAGCGGGAGCTCGCCGCCCACGTTGCGCCCCGCGGCGTTCCAGGCCGCGCGTGCCTGGGTGGCGATCCGCCGGCCGAGCAGGTCCATCGTCGCGGTCGGGTTGAAGGAGTCGAAGCGCGGCATGAGGTCGCCCGACGCCCCGTTCGTCCACAGCGAGACGAACGACTGTCCGGCCTTCGGCACCCGCGCGTCGCCCTCGGCGAGGTGGTGGTTGGCCGCGCCCGCGAGGTCGGCGTCCCACAGGTCGGCGGCGGGCGTCGAGGTCGTGAGGTGGACCGGGAACTCCACCCACGCGGCGAGCGGCGTGCCGTCGGTGCGCTGGACGCGCAGCACCCGCAGGAGCGTCTCGCGGCTGTGGTCGATCCCGCCTGGGTCGTCCTCGGCGTGGCCCTCGCCGTAGAACTGGTCCATCCCGTGGTTGGCGAGGTGGGCCTCGATCGAGCGGTTGCGGTTGGCGTCGAGCACCCGCCCGGTCCCCCACCCGGCCTTGGCGGGGACGCGGCGACCGTCGGCCTCGCGGATCGCGCGCGCGAGCTGGGAGACCTGCCAGGGCGCGAGGTCCTCCGGGCCCGAGTGGTTGTGAGTGCCCGTGTAGAGCACGTTCTCGTGGGAGAAGCCGAGGTCGCGGACCTGCGCGATCAGCGAGTCCTTCTCGAGCGCGAAGGCCAGATCGGTCGAGAGCAGCGCGACCTTCGTGTCGCCGTCGTCGAGGACGAGGGCGCGGCCCGTCAGCCGGCCGTGCGCTCCCTTCACCGTGATGTCCGGCCGCACGAAGCCGAGCGTCGTCCCCCCGTTGGCCGGCGTGATGTCGGCGGTCGCCGCGCCGGCGGTGAACCCCGCGGCGGAGGCGGTGGCGGGGGAGGCGCTCGCCGCGACGGCGAGGAGGATCGGCAGGAGCAGGCGGGCGCGCATGGCGGCCATTGTGGCGCGGCGTCGCTCAGCGGGGAACCCAGCGGAACAGGAAGCGGTGGCGCACCATCAGCCACAGCAGCCCGAGGCAGCCGAGCTGGACGGCGATCCCGACGAGCGCACCCCGCCCGCCAGGCGTCGCGAGCGGCGGAACGCTCGCGACGGCCAGGCACACGAAGACGTGCATGATGAAGACGTAGAACGAGTTGCGCCCGAGGGGCAGCAGCAGCCGGCCGGCCGTCCGGCGCGCGAGCGGCTCGAAGCGCCGGAAGCCGAGGTACAGCGCGCCCGTCAGCGAGGCGATGGTCAGCACCCGCAGCGGGTCGAGCGACGTCTTGCGGTAGTGCTCGGCCGTCCAGGCCGCCCAGTCGCCCGCCGAGAGGCCGAGGCGCGCGTCGAGCGAGAGCGGGTCGACGCCCAGCGAGTGCAGCCGCAGCCAGCCGGCGAGGAGCGCCGTCCCGACGACCGCCGCAGCGATCGCCCGCGGGGCGCGGCGGGCGAGCCGCGTGAGGCGCTCGCGGTACCAGCCGAGCACCATCCCGCAGACGAAGAGCAGCTGCCAGACCAGCAGCGGGAACGGCCGCTCGGACTGGGCGGGCAGGACGTCGGCCGTCCAGCCGCGGCCGAGGAGGTAGAGCGCCCAGCTCGTCGCGAGCACCCGCAGCCACCAGCCGCGCGAGAGGGCGCCGAGGACGGCCGGGGCGGCGGCCAGCGAGGCGATGAAGAAGCCGAGGATGTTGAACTGCCAGGGGCCCGCCTCGAGTGTCACGATCGCGAGGAGCATCCGCCCCGGCCCGTCGAAGTCGTAGAGGTCGCGGTCGGGCACCCGCGGGGAGACGGTGAGGACCTCGGTGGCCAGGCCCGGCACGAGCGTCAGCGCCCCGACCAGCGCGACCACGGCCACCGAGGCGACGTAGAGCTTGCGCGCCCGGCGCAGCAGGGCGAGCGTGGTCGCCCGGCCGCCGCGGGCCAGCCACCGCCGGCCGAAGACCATCCCGACGACCACCCCCGACACCCCGACGAGCACCTCGGCGGCGGAGAGCAGCGCGCGCGTCGCGTGCTCGAGCGGCGTCTCGAGGTGGACGTGGTTGATGACCAGGATCACCATCGCCAGCCCGCGGATGAGGTCGAGGGCGACGTCGCGGCGGGCGGGCGGCTCCGCGGGGACGCGATCGGCGGGCCGGCGGGTCGGGAGGTCGAGGCGGGCGGCCCGAGAGCTGGTCGTGACGTCGGCGGCGGCCATCGGCGCCCGCCATGTTAGGGAACCCTAACTCTCGGCGTCCGACGCTTCTCCGAGGCCGGTGATGATGCGGCTGGCCTGCTCGAGCGTCGCGGTGATCTCCCGTCGCGCCGCGCGGTAGTCGTCCGCGTCGAGCGCCTGCGTCGCACGGACGAGGTGGTCGATGACGTTGTCGTTGATCTCCTTGGCCTGGCGGTCGGCCAGACGCCGCCGCGAGAGATCGGCCGAGGCCGCGGCCAGCCGGGCCTCGGCCTGCTTGCGGCTGACGAACTGCCCGACCTGCTCGCTGACCGCCGCCATCAGCTCGAGGAGCCGATCGTCGGTGTCGCGGATCTCCGAGCTGAAGAACTCCATGACGCCGACGCCGAGCCCGTCGGCGATGAGCGGCAGCCCGACGGCGGCGTGCAGCCCTGCGTCGGCGAGCAGCCGCGAGCGCGGAAGGTTGCGCTCCACCAGGGCGTCCTGGAGCCACAGTGGCCGGCCGACGGCCCAGACCCGGCCCGGGAGGCCGACCCCCCACTTGAAGCGGTGCTGCCGGCTGAGCCGCTCGAACTCCGACAGCTCGTCGGGCCGGCGATGCCAGAACGCGGCGGTGGTGAGGTGCTGGCCACCGTCGTCGATCAGCCAGAGGGCGCCGACGTCCCACCCCATCGTGCTCCCGAGGGCCTCCAGCGCGGCCGCTCCCGCCTCGGTCACGCCGGTCCCCTCGGCCAGGACGCGCGCGACCTGGTACTGCGCGGCCCGGTAGCGCTCGGCGTCCCGGCGGTCCGTGATGTCGCGGACCACCCCGGTCACGATGGCGCCGTTCCCCGTCTCCGCCAGGCCGAGCGTGAGCTCGATCGGGAACTCGTGCCCGTCTCGGTGCAGCGCTGCCAGCTCGACCGGCCCCTGCCCGATCAGCCGGGGCTCCCCGGTCTCCTGCAGGCGGGTGATGCCGCGCACGTGCGCCTCCCGGAAGCGCTGCGGCATCAGGTCCATGAGCTGGCGTCCGGCGATCGCCTCCGCGCCCCAGCCGAACATCGCCTCGGCCCCCCGGCTCCAGAACACGATCCGGCTCTCGGCGTCGGCGGAGATGATCGCGTCGCTCACGGAGTCGGCCAGCATCCGGAAGCGATCCTCCGGCGTCGCTTCCGATGGCTGCTGCGACATGGTGAGAAGCTAGCGCGTCGCCGCCCTAGAGCGCGAGCGCGAGCGCGAACAGCGTCGCCGAGACCGCAGTCGCCAGGTTGAGGCTCGACACCCCCGGGCGCATCGGGAGCGCGACGCGGGCGCTCGCGGCGGCGAGCAGGTCGCCGGAGAGGCCGTCGCGCTCCGTGCCGAACGCCAGGACCGCCCGCCCCGGGACCGCCCCCGGGCGCAGCGGCTCTCCGGCGGGGTCGAGCGCGAGCAGCGGGCGATCCGTGCGCAAGGGAAGGCGAACGCGGGCGACCGGCAGGGCGAAGTGCAGCCCGGCCGAGCCGCGCAGGGCGTCCGGGTGCCACGGGTCCTGACGGCCGGTGGTCAGCACGGCCGCCGCCCCGGCGGCGGCGGCCACGCGGACGCAGGCGCCGAGGTTGCCGAGGTGGCGCGGGTCCTCGAGGAGGATCACCGGCTCGGGCCCCGGCGCGGCGAGCACCTCCTCCACCCCCGGTTGGCGGTGCCGCCGCGCCACCGCGACGATCTGCGCCCGCGGCACCACCGCGGCGAGCTCCCTCGCCTCCACCGCCGCCGGCGCCAGCGCCACGTCGGGCGCCAGCCGCGCGCGGAGCGCCTCGACCTCGCCGGGGTCGGCGGCCCACGCGCCGAGCAGCTCGCCGCCGAAGCGCAGCGCGTGCTTGACGGCATGGAAGCCCTCGAGCACCGCCAGCGCCGGCTCGCGGCGCGCCGCCGCGACGTCGGCGAGCTCCACTGCGCTAGGCCGGCACGGCGACGCCCGAGCGGATCGTCTCGGCGACCGCGTCGGGGTCGTCGGAGAACGGCAGGTGACCCGCGCCCAGCGTCAGATGGCGCGCCCAGGGCAGCGCCGCCCGCGCCCGGGGGGCCTGGCGCCCGTAGGGCAGCAGGCGGTCGTGCCTGCCCCACGCGATGGTCACGGGCACGCCGCGCAGGTCGTCGCCGTTCTCGAACCGGTACGCGTCGAAGGCCTTGAGCGCCGGGTTGAAGGCCGGCGACGCCCACGCGTTCTCCAGCGAGGCGCGGGCGTCGTCGGCCGGGAGCCGCGCCGGGTATGCGTACAGCTGCGCGAACAGGGCCGTCCGACCCGGCGCCGTTCCGGCGAGCGCCTTGACTCCCGCGCGCAGGACGCGTGGCATGTTCGCGGTCATCCCGAGAGACGCCTGGCAGTACTTGCGCTCCGCGTCGGTCCAGAATCCCGCCGGCGAGAACGCCGTCACCGACCCGACCGCCCGCCGCCGCGCCAGCTCGAGACCGATCGCGCCGCCCATCGAGTTGCCCGCGACATGCGGATGGCCGAGGCCCTCCTCGGCGAAGAACCGGGCGAAGGCGTCCACGTAGGCGGGGATCGTGGGCTCGATGCCCGGCGGCAGCGGGTCGGAGCCGCCGAAGCCGGGCGAGTCGCAGGCGATGACGTCGAACTCGCCGGAGAGCCGGTCGATGATCGGCCGCCACGCCTGCCAGTGGTGGCCCACGCCGTGGATGAGGACGAGCGGCTCGCCGGATCCCTCCCGGTGGAAGTTCATGCCGCCGCCCCCGCCTTCGCGGCCGC
>JAUJME010000339.1 GCA_030447005.1 Solirubrobacteraceae bacterium
GGCGACGAGCGCTGCAACCGGACGGGCTACGGCGCCTACGTCGGCGACCGCTGGGTGCCGCTGCTCGACGACCGCTGCCCGGCCGACCACGCGGCGCGCGACGCGTTCGTCGACACCTTAGGCGGGATGGACTTCGTCGCGCCGAGGGGGATCCTCCTCGGCCGGCTGGCGCGGGCGATCGGCCGCCGCCCGGGCGCCCTGGCGACCGGCGCCCGGTGGGCCGGGCGCTTCGTGCGCCGCGCGGGCGGGGTGCGCGCCGTCCGCGAGCAGCCGCCGCGGGCGGTCACCTTCGTCATGCACGCCTTCATGGACGCCCGCACGGTCCGCCCCGCCTGGGAGGGCCTCCAGCGTGGCGAGATGTCCGAGGACCCGGAGATCCGCGCCACCCAGGAGCGCCTGCAGGCGTGCTCCTACGCGATGGCGCACCCCGAGGACGACACGCTGGTGCCAGCCTGCGCGCAGCACTCCGTGCTCGATCCGCTCGAGAACCTGGCCTTGCAGGAGCTGCTGCCGCTGTAACGTCGCCCAGAGGAGGAGCGAAGCGAGTCCGGCCGGGCGAAACCCGACAGTATCGGGGGGCGGCTGCGTTGGGGCTCTCATGCGCCGTCTCCTCCTCTCGTTGCTCGCCCTGACCCTGCTCGCACCGGCGACCGCCTCGGCGGCCGACCCGCCCCCCGGCTCGAAGTGGCGGGAGGAGTACTTCAAGACGAAGGACGGCGTCACGCTGCACGCCGACGTCCTGCGGCCCAAGCAGCTGGCCGACGAGGTGCGGACCCCGGTCCTGCTCACGGTGTCGCCGTACACCAACCACAGCGGCCAGGTGGTCCCCGACGGCAGCACGAGCGGCCCCTCGCCGCGCTTCAACGACTTCCTCGCGGAGGGCAAGGTCTTCGAGAAGGGCTACACCTACGTGATCGTCGACCTCCGCGGCTTCGGCGGCTCGGACGGCTGCAACGACTGGGGCGGCCCCGGCGAGCAGGAGGACGTCCGCGCGGCGGTCGAGTGGGCGGCCTCGCGGCCCTGGTCGACGGGCAAGGTCGGCATGTACGGCAAGTCCTACGACGCCTGGACGGGCCTCATGGGGATCGCGCAGCAGCCGCAGGGCCTCGCCGCGGTCATCTCGCAGGAGCCGGTCGTCGACGGCTACCGCTACCTCTACATGAACCAGGTCCGCTTCCCGAACTCCGTCCTGACGCCGACGCTGTTCTCGGCGATCGACGCGACGCCGGGCGCCCCGCTGGACTCGCCGACCTACCACTTCTCGGGCACGCCGAAGAGCCCGAACTGCTACCTCAACAACATCTCCGCCCAGCAGGCGCAGGATCCGAACTCCGCCTTCTGGAAGCCGCGCAACCTGCTCCCCGCCACCAGGGGCAAGACCACGCCGCTGTTCATGACGCAGGGCTTCCTCGAGGACAACACCAAGCCCGACGCGGTCTTCGAGTTCTTCAACGGGCTCGCCGGCCCCAAGCGCGCCTGGTACGGCCAGTTCGACCACGTCCGCGGCACGGACCGTGACAGGCAGGGCCGGATCCTCATGGGTCGCGAGGGCTTCGTCGAGGAGGCGATGCGCTTCCTCGATCACCACGTGGCCGGCAAGCCGCTCTCCGAGGCGCCGACGGATCGCGACCCGGCCTTCGAGATCCAGGACAACACGGGGACCTGGCGCTCGGAGGCGGCCTGGCCGCCGGCCGACACCGTCACGCGCACGACCGCGCTGAGGACGGGGAGCTACCCCGACGACGCCCAGGGCAACGAGGGCACCGCCCAGGGCGACAAGGGCATCACCGGCCGCGGCCTGTGGTCGTTCTCCGCGCCGCTCGAGAAGCTCGCGCACATGGCGGGCTCGCCCGTGGTGACGGTCGACCTCGAGCCGTCGCGGGCCAACGCCAACTTCGTCGCGAACGTCTACGACGTCGACAAGGACGGCAACGCCATCCTCATCTCCCGCGGCGCGCACCTCGTGCCCAAGGCGGGGACCTACCGCGTCGAGCTCTACGGCGACGACTGGCAGCTCGCACCGGGCCACCGCATCGGCGTCCTGCTGACCTGCTGCAACGACGAGTGGTGGTCCCACGTGCCGAGCGGCGGCGACGTCAAGGTCAAGTCGGCGTCGATCGAGCTGCCGTTCCTGCCGACCGCCCGGGTCGCGAACCTCGAGGGCGGGACGGCGGCGAAGCTGACCTCCTACAAGCGCAACGCCCCGTTCAAGGTCGCTCCGGCGACGGTCACGGGCGCGACCGCTCCGTTCGACGTGGTGGCCGCCGAGCCGGCCCGCGCCGGCGAGCGCCCGCAGGAGACGGGCCGGCCGGCCGCGGCCGCCCCGGGCGCTCCAGCCGCGGCCGGCAAGGGGCGCCCCGCCCTCCGGCTCTTCCTCGGCCACGACCGGCGCCGGCTCGGCAAGGCGCTCAAGCGGGGCTTCCGCGTCCGGCTGCGGTGCACGGAGCGCTGTGACCTCAGCGGCACGCTCTCCCAGCGCCGGGGCCGGCGGAGCGTCACGGTCGGGCGGTTCACCCGCCGCTCGGCGAGCGGCCGCACGGTCGTGCAGCTGCGCTTCACGAAGGCGGCGGCGCGCCGCCTGCGCTCGGCCCGCCGGCTCTCGCTCACCCTCCGCGTCGCCGCCCGCACCGCCGACGGCCGCACGGCGACCGTCACGCGGGCGGTCCGCCTGCGGCGGTAGGGCCCGCCAGGACTAGCGCTCGGGGCCGGCGACCGCCGCGCCGGCTCCGAGCAGCAGGTAGATCGCGCCGGTC
>JAUJME010000340.1 GCA_030447005.1 Solirubrobacteraceae bacterium
GCACGGCGCAGAAGTCCTGGAGGTACATGGCCAGCGGGTCGTCGAGCTTGGCGCCCAGCTCGAAGGCGGCGCTCGGGCTGGTCGGCGAGACGACGAAGTCGAACTCGGCAAAGGCCGCGCGGAAGTCGTCGGCGATCTTCGTGCGCACCTTCTGCGCGCGCCCGTAGTAGGCGTCGTAGTAGCCCGAGGAGAGCGCGTAGGTCCCGAGCATGATCCGCCGCTTGACCTCGTCGCCGAAGCCGCCGGCGCGCGTGGCGGTGTACATCGAGAGCAGGTCGCCGGCGCCGTCGGCGCGCGCGCCGTAGCGCACGCCGTCGTAGCGCGCGAGGTTGCTCGAGCATTCGGCGGGCGCGATCAGGTAGTAGGCGGCCAGCGCGTGCGGCGCGTGCGGCAGCCGCGTCGGCTCGACCGTGGCGCCCAGCTCGCGGGCGATGTCGAGGCTCTGCTCGAACGCCGCGAGCACGCCCGGCTCGATCCCCTCGCCCGAGAGCTCCTCGGGCACGCCGAGGCGCAGCCCCCTGAGGTCGGTGGCGGTCGGCAGCGCGACCGGCTCCGGGATGCCGAGCGACGTCGAGTCGCACGGGTCCTTGGAGGCCATCGCGCCGAGCAGCAGGGCCGCGTCGGTGACGTCGCGGGTGAACGGCCCGGCCTGGTCGAGCGAGGAGGCGAAGGCGATCATCCCGTAGCGGCTGATCGCGCCGTAGGTCGGCTTGAGCCCGACGATCCCGCAGAGCGCGGCGGGCTGGCGGATCGAGCCGCCGGTGTCCGTCCCGATCGACCACGGCGCGGCGCCCGAGGCGACCGCCGCCGCCGAGCCGCCGCTCGAGCCGCCCGGCACGCGCGCGCGGTCCCACGGGTTGAGCGTCGGGCCGTAGGCGGAGTGCTCGGTGGAGGAGCCCATCGCGAACTCGTCCTGGTTGGTCTTGGCGACGACGGGGGCGCCCGCCGCCTGGAGGTTGCGGACCGCGGTGGCGGTGTAGGGCGGACGGTAGCCCTCGAGGATCCGCGAGCCGGCCTGGCTCGGGAGCCCCTCCGTGCAGAAGAGATCCTTGACCGCGACGGGGACGCCGGCCAGCGGGGCGTCGGCGGCCACGGCCGGCGGCTCGCCCTCGGGCGCGACCCAGGTGAAGGAGTTGTGCTCGTCGGCCGCGGCGCGGGCGCGGTAGGTCTCCCACAGCTCGCCGGCGTCGAGCTCGCCCGCCCGGATCCGCTCGGCCGCCTGGGCGGCGGTCAGGTGGAGGATCTCGGTCGCGCTCACGAGGTCGGGTTGGCGCCGGCGCCGGGGCTGGGGACGCGGAAGCCGCCGAGGCCGGGGTCGGGGGCCGCCGCGAGCGCCACCTCGGGAGGCAGGGACGGCCGCGGCTCGTCGGCGCGCAGGGCGTTCTCCACGTCGACGACGTGGGAGGTCGGCGGGACGCCCTCGAGGTCGCCGAGCTGCTCGATCGTCTCGATGTGGTCGAGCACCTTGGAGAGCTCGCCCGCCATCCGCTCGACCTCGGGCTCGGAGAGCTCGAGGCGCGCGAGGCGGGCGACGTGGAGGACCTGGTCGCGGCTCAGCATGCGGCCCTTCGGAGTCTAGGACTCGCGCTGGGGCGCCGCGTCGGGGACCGCTCCCCGCGCCACCACGGAGCCCTCGGCGGCGGTCGCGGGCGGCGCGGGCTGCGCCGGGACGTGCGGCGCCTCGACCGCGTCCGTGCGCTCGTCGGCCATGGTCAGCCAGCCGCCGGCCGCGACGCCGAGCACCGCGAGCAGCCCGAGGTAGGCGCCGGGACGGACGTCGACGAGGTCGTTGGGGCCCGGCTGGTTGAGGATCCGGTAGAGGACGACGAGCGTCATCACGATCCCCAGCCCCGCCGCGATGACGGCCGAGGCGACGGGCAGCGCGGGCGCCCGGTTGGCCGCCGCCAGGACCGCCACCGCCAGGCCGGCGAGCGCGGTGAGCAGCAGCAGGAGGTCGAGGACGGAGAAGGCCTCCCAGGCGTTCACGACGTCCGGCCGGTCATACCAGCCCAGCAGCATCACGATCAACAGCGCCAGGCCGGCGATCCCGGCGAGCCACTCGCCCTTGCGCAGGCGCCCCAGTTCCATGGCGGAAACCTAGTCGACCTGGCCGGCCGCGAGGCGGGCGGCGGTGAGCGTGTTGCGCAGGAGCATGGCGATGGTCATCGGCCCCACGCCGCCCGGCACCGGCGTGATCAGGCCGGCCACCTCACGCACCCCGTCGAAGTCCGCGTCGCCCACGAGCCCCTCCTCGGTCCGGTTCATCCCCACGTCGATGACCGTCGCCCCCGGCTTGACCCAGTCGCCCTTGACCATCTGCGCCCGGCCGACCGCGGCGACGAGCACGTCGGCGCGGCGGCAGACCTCCGGCAGGTCGCGGGTCCGCGAGTGGCAGGTGGTGACGGTGGCGTTGGCGGCCAGCAGGAGCGCGGCGACCGGCTTGCCGACGAGCTCCGAGCGCCCGAGCACCACCGCCTCGGCGCCCTCGAGGCCGACCTCGTGGGTCCGCAGCAGCTCCATCACGCCGAGCGGCGTGCACGGCCGCAGCCCGGGCGCGCCCTTCTGGAGCAGCCCGGCCGACCGCGCGGTGAGGCCGTCGACGTCCTTGCCGGCGTCGATGAGCCCGGACATCGCCGAGCCGTCGATCTGCGGCGGGGTCGGAAGCTGGAGCAGGATCCCGGAGACCTCGGGGTCGGCGTTGAGCGACTCGAGCAGCGCCTGGACCTCGTCCTGCGGCGTGTCCTGCG
>JAUJME010000341.1 GCA_030447005.1 Solirubrobacteraceae bacterium
CCGCCGAGCCACTTGTGCGTGCCGGCCACGAAGGCGTCGCAGCCGAGGTCGCGCATCCGGGCCGGCTCGGCGCCGAGGCCGTGGACGCCGTCGACGCAGAGCAGGACGCGCTCGGGCAGGGCGGCGGCGATCTCGCGCAGCGGGAGCTTGACGCCCGTGCTCGAGTGCACCCAGGTGACCGCCAGCACGCGCGTGCGGGGGCCGATCCCCCGCCGCACCGCCGCGACGATCCGGTCGACGCTCGCCTTGGCCGGGTCGCGGTACAGGCGGATCCGCCGCACGCGGTGGCCCGAGAGCCGCAGCGACTCGTGGGTGGCGTAGTGGTCGTGCTCGGTGGTGACGATCTCGTCGCGGTCGCGCAGGCGCAGCCCCGAGTAGAGGAGGGCGAGGCCCATCGTCGTCGAGTCGGTGAAGGCGATCTCGCCCGCGGGGACGCCGAGGTGCTCGGCGGCGGCGGACGCCACCGCGTCGCCCAGGCGGCCGCCGTTGTCGTGCAGGTACTCCGCGCCGGCGGCGTCGAGCCCGCGGCGGTGGCGCTCGATCGCCTCGCGGACGGGCGCCGGATGCGGGGAGAGCAGGAAGGACGCGAACTGGCGGCGGCGGTAGTCGAGCGCGAACTGGGCCTTGACGGCGCCCCAGTCCGACGGGGCGGCCGCGACCGCCGCCGCCGCCGGGCGCCGGCCGGTGACCAGGCCGCCGCCGGCCGCGGCGACCGCGGCGACGCCCGCGGCGCCGAGCATCTCCTTGCGCGTCAGCCCCTCCACGCCGCCATCGTCGCACGCACGGGCGGCCGTGGCGGCGTTACGGTTGCGGCCTGGGTCGAGAACGTCGCTGCTAGCCGCGCCGGCGGGAGGCGGCGGAACGGTCGAACCGGCGGCGGTCGCGCTTCGTCGGCCGGCCCCCGCCACGGTCGGCGACCTGCTCGGCCGCCAGCCGCCGCTCGGCGGCGACCCGCTCGCGCGCCTCCCGGCTCTCCGGCGTCTCCTCGTAGAGGAGCTGCGCCTCGCTCGCCGGGCCGCGGCGCTCCGAGAGTCCCCGCACCACGACGGCCAGCCGCGTCCCCTGCCCGAGCGTCACCTCGAGGCGGTCGCCGGCACGGACCTCCTTGCTCGGCTTGACCGCGTGCCCGTTGACGTGGACGCGCCCGCCCTTGACCGCCTCCGCCGCCAGGGCGCGCGTCTTCGCCAGCCGGGCGGCCCACAGCCACTTGTCGATCCGCACGGGCGCCGGCGCCTCGTCCATGCGCCCATGCTGGCACGGGCTTGGGAGGATGGGGGCGTGCTCGAGCTCGAGACCCCGCACGGCCCGGCCCGCGCGCACCTGCACGCCGCCGCCGAGCCGCGCAGCGCGCTCGTGCTCGGCCACGGCGCGGGCGGCTCGATCGCCGCGCCCGACCTCCGCGCCGCCGCCGCCACCGCGGTCGCGGCCTCCATCACCGCGGTGCTCGTCGAGCAGCCCTACCGGGTCGCCGGCCGGCGCTCGGCCGCGCCGGCTCGCCAGCTCGACGCCGCATGGATCGCGGTGGTCGAGGGCCTGCGCGCCGGCCCGCTGGCCGGCCTGCCGCTGGTGACCGGCGGGCGATCCTCGGGCGCCCGCGTGGCCTGCCGGACGGCGGAGACCACCGGCGCGGTGGGCGTCCTCTGCCTGGCGTTCCCCCTGCACCCACCGCGCCACGCGCCCGACGCAGAGCTCAAGACCCGCCTGCCCGAGCTCGACGCCGTCGCCGTCCCCGTGCTCGTCGTCCAGGGTGCCCGCGACCGCTTCGGCATGCCGCCGCCCGGCCCGCTGAGGACCGTCGTCGAGGTGCCGGGCGACCACTCGCTCAAGGCGGACACCGCGGCGATCGTCGACGCGATCGGCGGCTGGCTGCCCGGCGTCCTGCCCTAGCCCTCGCGCCGCGCCTGCGCCTCGCGCTGGCGCCGCTCGGCGTCGGGCGTGTCGAGCTCGATGCCCGGGACCTCCTCCGGACCGTCCTCCCCCATGGCGACCATCACGAAGTAGGCGGAGGTGGTGTGGCGGACCTCGGCGGAGGCGAGGTCCTCCGCCTCGACCCGCACGCCGACCTCCATCGACGAGCCGAAGACCGCGTTGATCGAGGTCTTGATCGTCACGAGCTCGCCGATGTTCGTCGGCGCCTCGAAGGTGAACTCCGAGACCTTGGCGGTGACGACGCGCGAGCGCGCGTGGCGCATGGCGCAGGTCCCCGCCGCCTCGTCGCAGAGCGCCATGATGGCGCCGCCGAAGACGTAGCCGGCCGCGTTCGCCTGCGCCGGCCCCATCCGCGCGACGATGACCGACGCCGACTCCGACACCGGCTTGGCGGCGTCCGCCCCCGGGGCCTCAGACACGACGACCCACCAGGCGGCGCAGCGGCGGGCGGCGGAAGCTCTGCTGGGCGAGCGCGGCGTTGACCGCGACGAGACCGACCTCGGCGGCGAGGCTCACGGCGCCGAGCGCGTTGAGCCGCCGCTTGGCGCGCGCGGCGTCGGGCGTCGCGTGCGGGGCGGCGTGGGCGCCGTCCGTGAGCGGCACGGCGCCGCCCGCCGCCATGCGGCCGAAGCGCATGCCCTCGAACGCGGTCGCCAGCCCGGTGACCGCCACCGCGCCGACCAGGACGTCCTTGGCGCGGGCCAGGCGCAGCTCCGGCGCCGAGAGCCGCTTGGCTCCGATCTCGTTCGGCCGCCCGGCGAACCAGCCCGTGGCCACGGCGAGCAGCGACAGCGAGTTGACGGTCCCGTAGCG
>JAUJME010000342.1 GCA_030447005.1 Solirubrobacteraceae bacterium
GATCTCCGGCCTCAAGCGCGTCTCGCGCCCGGGGCAGCGGACCTACGTCGACTCGAAGTCGATCCCCAAGGTGCTCGGCGGCATGGGCACCGCCATCGTCTCGACCTCCCAGGGCGTGATGACCGGTCACGACGCGCGCAAGGCGGGCGTCGGCGGCGAGGTCCTCGCGCAGGTGCACTAGGCGTCATGTCCCGAATCGGCAGAAAGCCCATCCCCGTCCCCGCCGGCGTCTCCGTGACGGTCGAGCGCGAGGTGGTCCGCGTCGCGGGCCCGCGCGGCGACCTCTCCGAGCGCAAGTCGCGCGACATCGAGGTCCGCCAGGAGGGCGACGAGCTCATCGTCACCCGCCCGACCGACCGCGGCGAGCACCGCGCCCTGCACGGGCTCACCCGCTCGCTGGTCGCCAACATGGTCGAGGGGGTCACCTCCGGCTTCTCCAAGGCGCTCGAGATCCAGGGCGTCGGCTACCGCGCCGCGCTCAAGGGATCGGACCTCGAGCTCGCGCTCGGCTACTCCCATCCCGTCTCGATCAAGGCCCCGCAGGGCATCGAGTTCGAGGTCCCGACGCCGACCCGCGTGGTCGTCAAGGGCAACGACAAGCAGCAGGTGGGCGAGATCGCGGCCACCATCCGCAAGCAGCGCCCGCCCGAGCCCTACAAGGGCAAGGGGATCCGCTACGAGGGCGAGCACGTCGCCCGGAAGGTCGGTAAGAGGGCATGAGCGTCGCCACCCGTCCCGCCAAGCGCCTCAAGCGCCGCCGCCGCGTCCGCGCGAAGGTGCACGGCACCGCCGAGCGCCCGCGCATCGCGGTCTTCCGCTCCAACCGCGGCATCTTCGCCCAGCTCATCGACGACGACGCCGCGCGCACCCTGGCGGCGGTCAACTGGACCGAGGACGAGCTGCGCCCGCTCGGGCGCATGGAGCAGGCCACCCGCGCCGGCTCGCTGCTCGCCGAGCGCGCCAGGGCCGCCGGCATCGAGAGCGTCGTCTTCGACCGCGGCGGCTACCAGTACCACGGGCGCGTCAAGGCCCTGGCCGAGGGCGCCCGCGAGGGCGGCCTGAAGTTCTGAGACCTTCCACTACCCTGAGAGACCGCTGATGGCTGCTCCCGACCGATCCGTATCCCCCACTGGCCTCGACCTGCAAGAGCGGGTCGTGGAGATCAACCGCGTCGCCAAGGTGGTCAAGGGCGGCCGGCGCTTCTCCTTCACCGCCCTCGTGGTCGTGGGTGACGAGAACGGCATCGTCGGCGCCGGCTACGGCAAGGCCAACGAGGTCCCGCTGGCGATCCAGAAGGGCGTCGAGCGCGCGAAGAAGAACCTCTTCATGGTCCCGCGCCACGGCGCGACCATCACCCACCAGACCACGGGCATCTTCGGGTCCGGCCGCGTCTTCCTCAAGCCGGCCTCGCCCGGTACCGGCGTCATCGCCGGCGGCGGCGTGCGCGCGGTGCTCGAGCTCGCCGGGATCCACGACATCCTCTCGAAGTCGCTGGGCTCCCAGAACCCGATCAACCTCGTCAAGGCGACGATCGCCGGGCTCCAGGACCTCCGCCGCCCGGAGGAGATCGCGGCGCTGCGCGGCCTCTCGGTCGACGCGGTGCTCGGGCTGAGCGGCGGCACGGGCGCCGAGACCGACACGCCCGAGCCCGACGACGCGCCGCTGCGCGCCGAGGCCAAGGCCGACGCCGAGACCGAGACGGAGACGGAGACCGAGGCCGCGCCGGCATGAGCACCCTGTCGATCACCCAGGTGAAGTCGGCCAACGGGACCGACCAGCCGCAGCGCGACACGCTGCGCTCGCTCGGCCTGCGCAAGATCGGCCACACCGTCGAGCGCCCCGACTCCCCGCAGCTGCGCGGGATGGTCCACCGGGTGCGCCACCTGATCACCGTCGAAGAGAAGGACTGAGGAAGCGATGGCCAAGTCCGACGAGCGAAACACGGTCGAGCAGGAGTCCGCCACCGAGGCCATCGGCCTTCACTCGCTCAAGCCGGCCCCCGGCTCGCGCAAGGACCGCAAGCGCATCGGCCGCGGCCACGGCTCCGGCTGGGGCAAGACCTCCGGCCGCGGCCACAAGGGCGCGGGCTCGCGCTCGGGCGCCAAGCGCCGCGCGCGCTTCGAGGGCGGCCAGAACCCCATCCACATGCGGATGCGCAAGCTGCGCGGCCCGAACAAGAAGATGTCGATGCCCTTCGAGCCGTTCCGGACGCACACGCAGCCCGTGAACCTCGAGGACCTCGAGGCGCGCTTCGACTCGGGCGCCTCCGTCGACGTCGCCGCGCTCAACGCGGCCGGCCTCGCCACCCGCCGGGACATCCCGGTCAAGGTGCTGGGCCGCGGCGAGATCACCAAGCCGCTGACCGTCCACGCGCACGGCTTCTCGAAGTCCGCCCGCCAGGCCATCGAGGCCGCCGGCGGGACCTGCCAGACCATCGACTCCTAGCGAGGACCCCGGCGATGATCTCGACGATCTTCAACGCCTTCCGCGTCGCCGACATTCGCAAGAAGCTGGCGTTCACGGCGCTGATCCTGGCGCTCTACCGCCTCGGCTCCTACATCCCGGTGCCCGGCGTCTCGACCTCCGCGCTCAAGGAGATCGAGGAGAACTACGCGGGCTCGAACATCCTCGGGTTCCTCAACCTGTTCACGGGCGGCGGCCTGTCCCGGATCGCGATCTTCGCGCTCGGGATCATGCCCTACATCACCGCCTCCATCATCCTGCAGCTCCTCAC